>CAXTVE010000421.1:0-1666 GCA_964247485.1 uncultured Propionibacteriaceae bacterium | reverse complement strand
GTCAAGTCACGGTCCCACCGGGCCCACCGCCGGCTGGCCGAGCGGCTGCGGCACCTGCGCGAGGAGGAGGAGGTCTGATGAGCGACGACGAGCGCTGGGCCGACCACCTCGACCCCGCCGTACGCGACGCCGACCCGGTGACCGACGACGACCGGGCGTACCTGGACCGGACCCGGCACCTCCTCGCCGACCCGACCACGTGGGACGAGCCCCCGGTCGGCCTCGAGGATCGGCTGCTGGCCCTGGCCGCGGCCACCCCGCAGGACCACGGCGAGGGGGCCGGGGATGCGGACCGGGGTGCGACCGTCCGCCCCACGCCTGGTGGGCGGCAGGCTGCGAGTCGATCCGGACGGTTCCGGGTGCTGGCCGTCGCGGCGGCCGCGGCGGCCGCGGTCGTGGTGTTCGCCGTGGTCTCCCCGCAGGTGGGCCAGGACCCGGCGGTCGAGCACTACTCGATGGCCGGAACCCCGCTGGCGCCGAAGGCCGCGGCGACGGTCGACGTCGAGTCGAAGGTCGCCGGCGATGCCATCACGCTGCACATCACCGGGCTGGGCCCGGCGCCGGAGGGCTACTACTACGCCGGCTGGCTCACCGGACCCCGCGGGACCGTCAACGTCGGGTCCTTCCACTGGCGCAAGGGTGGCATCCCGATCGAGCTGTGGAGCGGCGTCGACACGCTGGCCTACCCCGACTTCGTGGTCACCCTGCAGCAGGAGAGCCCGGAGTTCGTGCGGTCTGACCAGGTCGTGCTGCGCGGCTCGCTGCGGCCCTGAGGTCCCGCCCGCGAACCAAGAGCCCGCTGGACTGCGCATCCCAGGTGACGTGGCACCCGCCGCGGATCCCTGTCGAGAGGAAGCGCCATGGCCGCCTACGAGGTGGACACCGAGGACCTGGTCGGGATCCGCGACCAGCTGGCTGCGCAGGCCGACCGCCTGACCAGCACCGCCGCCGG
Organism: uncultured Propionibacteriaceae bacterium; assembly: GCA_964247485.1. Taxonomy (GTDB): domain Bacteria; phylum Actinomycetota; class Actinomycetes; order Propionibacteriales; family Propionibacteriaceae; genus Microlunatus. The sequence continues at coordinate 714 of CAXTVE010000421.1, read as the reverse complement.
TGTCGGCGGAGCCACCACCATGATGCTGGTGCAGGTGACGGCCAGCCTGCACGAGGCGCGGACGACGATCGACGAGGTGCTGGCCGACCTGGCGGCGACCGTCGACGCCGCGACCGCCGCCGCCGAGCGCGCCGACTGGCTGGGCCCGGACGCGGACCTGTTCCGGGACGCCAACACCGAGCTCGCGACCGTGATCGTCCGGTCCCGCGACCAGCTCGACACGGCCCTGACCGAGCACGGCACGGCCCGTGACCAGCTTGGGGAGACCCTGCGCGGCACGCTCGACGTCTTCACCACCGCTACCAGCGGCTCGGCCGAGCTGACCGCCCAGCTCGGGGCCGCCGTCGGCGCCGAGGCCGCGGTCAGCGGGTCGGCCGTCGCTCGCGGCGGCACCGAGGTCCTGGACGAGTGGGACGGCCCGGGCGGCAAAGCGGTGTGGGAGCGGGAGGCACCGACGCTAACGGAGGGGAGCTGGGCCTGGGGCCGGGGCAAGGACCCGATCGACGCGCCGGTCGAGGTCAAGCCCCTGTACGAGGACAGCCTGTTCGACGAGTCGGTCGCCGCCCAGGTCTGGGGGGACGGGGGCACCTTCGGCGACCAGTCGGGCCTGCACGGCGCTGGTCGGGCCACCGTCCTGGGGGCCGAGGCCGAGGCCGACGCCAGCGGGGGCGTAACCCCCACCGGCGCGTTCGTCGCGGGGGCGGCGGGCGGCCG
>CAXTVE010000420.1:0-2648 GCA_964247485.1 uncultured Propionibacteriaceae bacterium | reverse complement strand
CCTACCGGCAGGCCGGCCGGTGATCGCCTCGGTCAGCGGACCGGTGCTGGCGGTCGGGCCTACGTCCGCGGTGGTCGAGGTCGGCGGCCTGGGCGTGCTCACCCTGTGCAGCCCCGACACCGTGGCCGGCCTGCGGATCGGCCAACGGGCCACGCTGGCCACCTCGCTCGTGGTGCGGGAGGACTCGCTGACCCTCTACGGCTTCGCCTCGCCCGACGAGCGGGAGTTCTTCGAGCTGCTGCTGACCGCCACCGGGGTGGGGCCGAAGCTGGCCCAGGCGGCGCTGGCGGTGCTCAGTCCCGACGAGCTGCGCACGGCGATCGCGACCGAGAACCTCGTACTGCTCTGCAAGGTGCCCGGCATCGGCCGCAAGGGAGCGCAGCGGATCGTGATCGAGCTCAAGGACAAGATCAACACGGTGGCCCTGACCGGCGGCGCCCTGCCCGCCGCCCGGTCCGCCGCGGGCTGGCGGGAGCAGGTCGCCCAGGGACTGCAGGGTCTCGGCTGGACGGCCCGCGACGCGGAGGCGGCGTGCGGTGAGGTCGAGCACCTGGTCGACGCCGACCCGCAGGTCGGGGTCGCCGTGCTGATGCGGGCCGCGCTGCAGAGCCTGGCCAAGCGGTGACGCCACCGAGCGTGGTCCGGCCCGACACCGACCCGGAGGAGCAGGCGGCCGAGTCGGCCCTGCGGCCCACCAGCCTGGCCGAGTTCGAGGGCCAGTCCCGGGTGTCCGACCAGCTCGGGCTGGTGCTGGAGGCCGCGCGGCGGCGGGGGGCCGTGGCCGACCATGTGCTGCTGTCCGGCCCGCCGGGACTGGGCAAGACCACGCTGGCCATGATCATCGCGGCCGAGATGGCGGCGCCGCTGCGCATCTCCAGCGGGCCGGCGATCACCCATGCCGGCGACCTCGCCGCCATCCTGTCCGGGCTGGTCGAGGGCGAGGTGTTCTTCCTCGACGAGATCCACCGGATGTCGCGCCCGGCCGAGGAGATGCTCTACCTGGCCATGGAGGACTTCCGGGTCGACGTGGTCGTCGGCAAGGGCCCCGGCGCCACCGCCATCCCCTTGGAGATCCCGCGCTTCACCCTGGTCGGGGCGACCACCCGGGCGGGCCTGCTGCCCGGGCCGCTGCGGGACCGGTTCGGTTTCACCGCCCAGCTCGACTTCTACAACGCCGGCGACCTGGAGCACATCCTGCGCCGGTCGGCCCGACTGCTCGGAACGCCGCTGGACCGGGACGCGGCGGCGGAGATCGCCCGGCGGTCGCGGGGCACCCCGCGGATCGCGAACCGGCTGCTGCGCCGCGTACGCGACTTCGCCCAGGTGCGGGCGGCCGGTCACCTCACCCTCGCGGTCGCCCAGGCCGCGCTGGAGCTCTACGAGGTCGACGAGCTGGGCCTGGACCGGCTGGACCGCGGTGTGCTGCAGGCGGTCTGCGCCCGGTTCGGCGGCGGCCCGGTCGGGCTGTCCACGCTGGCCATCTCGGTGGGGGAGGAGCGCGAGACGGTGGAGGAGGTGGCCGAGCCGTTCCTGGTCCGCCAGGGTTTCCTGATGCGGACCGCGCGGGGCCGGGTGGCCACCCCGGCGGCGTGGCGCCATCTCGGCCTCCCCGTCCCGCAGGGTGAGGACCTGTTCGGGGTTTTCGGCCCCGAGTAGGTAGAGTACGGCGGTCGGGCGGGGCGCCGCCCTTACCCACGCACCGAACACCCCAATCGAACGCCGGAGCAATGGACCAATACAGCACCCTGATCCTGATCGCCCTGATGGTCGTCGCGTTCTACTTCTTGATCATGCGACCCCAGCGCAGGCGGCAGCAGGAGATCCAGCGGACGCTCAGCGCCCTCGTCCCCGGCCAGCGGGTGATGCTGAGCAGTGGGCTGTTCGGGACGATCGCCGGCGTCGGGGCCAAGCAGATCGTGCTCGAGATCTCCCCGGGCATCGAGCTCACCGTGCTGAAGCAGGCCGTGGCCCGCGTGGTGACCGAGGCCGACGAGGACAGCGAGGCCGACGAGGTGGCCGACTTCGACGACGTGAGCGACGCCGACGCGCCGCTGCCCGTCGAGCCCGAGCCGCTCCGGCCGGTGAACGAGGACCGGGACCCGCCCGCCACCGGCTCCGGATCGAGACCGACCACCGCCGGCTGACCAAGCGGAAACCGAGGACCTCACCTTCGTGGCCACATCGACGACCGGGCATCCCGGACGCACCCTGATCGTGCTCGCGGTCATTGTCGCCGGGCTGTTCGCCCTGGTGGCGGTGGGCGGCACCTGGGGCCCCAAGCTGGGGCTCGATCTCCGGGGCGGCACCACCATCACCCTGACGGCACAGAACACCAGCGGCAGCGGTGCCATCGACCCCAACAGCCTGAACCTGGCCAAGACGATCATCCAGAGTCGGGTGGACAGCCTGGGGGTCGGCGAGTCCGAGGTCGCCACCGTCGGCGACCGGCAGCTGATCGTCACCGTGCCGAACGTCCAGCGCGACCAGCTGGTCCAGCTCGTCGGCCAGACCGCGCTGCTCCGGTTCCGGGCCGTCTACGCCGCTGAGCAGGTCACGCCGCCGCCCGCCCCGGAGCCCACGCCCCAGGCGAGCGATGAGCCGTCCGGCGAGCCGACGGCCGGCGCCGAGCCGAGCGCCTCGACCAGCGT
>CAXTVE010000419.1:0-2661 GCA_964247485.1 uncultured Propionibacteriaceae bacterium | reverse complement strand
CGGGCGAACAGTGAGACGACTCCGGTGATCAGGGCGATGGCCTCCATCTTGACCGGCAGGCTGCGGTCGAGCCCGGCCAGGATGCGCAGGCAGACCTCGAAGTGGTCCATCGCCCGGGGACCCAGCGCCCGCGCCGACAGGTCGACCTCCAGCAACCAGCGATGGCCGCGGTGCAGGTCGAGCAGGTCCCGTCCGCGGGCCACCAGCTGGTCCAGCCACGTCCCGGTCCGGTGCTGTCCGGCGGGCAGCTCGGCCAGCACCGCGTCGGTCATCAGGTCGAGCAGCTCCTCCCGCGAGGCGACGTAGCGGTAGAGGCTGCCGGCGCCCGTGCCCAGGGCGCTCGACACGGCGCGCATGGTCACCGCGAGCAGGCCGTTCGCATCGGCGAGCGCGACGGCGGTCCCGGCGATCGCCGCTCGGGTGTGCTCCGGCTGCGGACCGCGCGACCCCCGTACGGGCCGGGTCCAGATCGTGTCCGGCGGACCTCCGTCCGGACTTGCTTCGACCATGGCCCCAGTCTAAACTGCAAACAACGTTCGCAGTAAGAGGGAGGCGCACGATGGTGGACATCACGACGATCACCGGCACCGACGGCGGACCGATCCCGCTGCAGTCCACCGGCCGGGGGCCGGGCCTGGTGGTCATCCAGGGCGGAGCCGTCGGCATGGTCGAGTACGCGCGGTTGGCCCGGAACCTGGCCGACCGGTTCACCGTGCACCTCTACAACCGCCGCGGCCGCCCCGGCGCCGCCCCCCTCGACCCGGCGACGTACTCGATCGCCACCGATCTCGACGACCTCGCGGCCGTGCTCGAGCACACCGGCGCGCGGATGCTGTTCGGCCACAGCGGGGGTGGCTTCGTCGCGCTCCGCGCCGGCCTGGCGGGACTGCCGGTGGACCGGATCGCCGTCTACGACCCGGGCCTGTGCGTGTCCGGCCGTCCCGGGTTCGCCTTCCTCGAGCCCTTCGCCGCCGCGATCGGGGCCGGCGACCTGCCGCGCGCCCTGGCCCTGATGAACCGCGGGGTCTATCCGGACACCGCGGCGGCCAGGCTCCCGCTCCGGGTGCAGGCCGCGCTCGGCGGCACCTTCCTGCGGACCACGATCGGCCGCCGGATGGGCGACCTGCTGCCCACCGTCCCCGCCGAGGTCCGCGAGATCGTCCGCCTCGAGGGCCCGGCCTCGGACTACGCCGGCATAACCGCGGCGGTGCTGCTCACCGCGGGCGCCGGGAGTCCCGGCTACTTCGCCGAGAACTGCCGGGCCATCGCGGCGGCCGTGCCCCGCGGCCGGGCCGTCGTCATCCCGCGCGCCTCTCACAATTCCGCCAACGTCGCGGCCCCGGCTTTCGTGGACCTGTTCGCCGACTTCTTCACCGACCGGTCCACCGCGCCGCACTAGTGCCCTGTCGCCTCTGAGGTCCGGGGTTCGGCGGAGTCCAGGTGCGTGCATCGCAAGGCCGACGAGGGAGGGCTGCCGAGTCGCAACGCGACCGAGGAGAACGCTGCGAGGTGCGTGCCTGGGCTTCGCCGAACCCGGGGATTAGGGGCGACAGGGCACTAGCCTGAGCCAGGTGACGAGGCTGCGCGCCGACCGCCTGGTGACACCACAGGGCGTCCTTCCCGACGCGGTCATCGAGGTGGCCGGGGGCCGGATCGTCTCCTGCACCGCGTACGCGGACGGGGCCGGACCGGAGCCGGAGCGCCTCGCCGGCTGGGTGGTCCCCGGGTTCGTGGACATCCACGGCCACGGCGGCGGCGGGTTCGACTATGCGACCGACGACCCGGAGGCGGCCCTCGCGGCCCGGGCGTTCCACGCCGCCCACGGCACCACCACGGCGATCGCCAGCCTGGTCACCGCCCCGCTCGGCGTGCTGCACCGGCAGCTGGCGACGCTCGCCGATCTGGTCGAGGCCGGGCCCTTCGCCGGGATCCACCTCGAGGGGCCGTTCCTGTCACCCGCCCAGCGCGGCGCCCATGACGGTGGGCTGCTCCGGACGCCCGACCCGGAGACCGTCGACGGGCTGATCGCCGCCGGCCGCGGCCGGCTGACGATGGTCACGCTCGCTCCCGAGCTGCCCGGTGCCCTGCCGGCGGTCGCCCGGTTCGTCGCCGCCGGCGTACGCGTGGCCATCGGGCACACCGATGCCGACCGGGATACCGTCGCCGCGGCCCTCGACGCCGGGGCGACCGTGGCGACCCACCTGTTCAACGCCATGCGCGGTGTCCACCACCGCGAGCCCGGCCCGGTGCCGCTGCTGCTGAGCGACCCGCGGGTGGCCGTCGAGCTGATCGCCGACGGCTTCCACCTGCACCCCGACGTGCTGCGGATGACGGTCGCCGCGGCCGGTCCCGAGCGGGTCGTGCTGGTCACCGACGCCATGTCGGCGGCGGGTCGGCCGGACGGCGCGTACGCCCTGGGCGGGCAGCAGGTCCAGGTCCGGGACGGCCAGGCCCGGCTGGTCGACGACGCCGGGCGGCCGGGCGCGATCGCCGGCTCGACCCTGACCATGGCCGAGGCGTTCCGGACCATGCACCGGCTCGCCGGCCTCGAGGCCGCGGCGGCGATGGCCGCGACCAACGCCGCCCGACACCTGGGTCTGTCCGACGTCGGCCGCCTCGAGCCGGGCGCCCGCCCCCCCCCCACGGGGGGGGGGGGCGGCG
>CAXTVE010000418.1:0-2704 GCA_964247485.1 uncultured Propionibacteriaceae bacterium | reverse complement strand
CGAGAGATCTACGCCAACCTGCACCAGGAGCGGCGTCGAGGGTGACCAGCCGCTGGGTCGGCCGGGTCAGCGCGACGTAGAGGGCGCGGACGCCGCCGGGCGCGGTGGCCACGACCTGGTCGGGGTCGACGACCAGCACGGCGTCGTACTCCAGCCCCTTCGATCCGGTGGCGCTGACCACCCGGACCCGCTCGGAGGCCATGGCCCCGGCCGCCGCCCACGCCGCGTTCAGTTCGTCGAGCCGGGGCTGGGGGACGATCACCCCGACCGTGCCCTCCACCTCGTCAAGCAGCTCGGCCACCAGCGCGCCCGCGCTCGCCGCCAGTCCGGCGGACCCGGCTACCTCGAGCCGGGGGGCGATGCCGGTCGAGCGCACCGCCTTTGGCCGGTCGGCCTGCGGGTAGGCCTGCCGCACCACCTGCGCGGCCAGATCGAACACCTCGGCCGGGCTGCGGTAGTTGGTGCTCATCCGGAACCGGCGCACCGGCGCGGTGCCGACCATCTCGGTGATCGCCCGGTCGGCCTCGGTCGGGTCGGGCCACGAGCTCTGCGCGGGGTCGCCGACGATCGTCCAGCTCGCGCTCGGCCCGCGCCGCCGCAGCATCCGCCACTGCATGGGGGAGATGTCCTGCGCCTCGTCGACCAGGATGTGGGCGTAGGTCGGATGGGCCGTGGCGAACGGGTCGATCTCCCGGCGCGGCGTCAGCCGGTCGGCCGTGGTCACCACCTCGGCGAACTCGGCATCGGCGTCGAGGAACAGCGATGACTCCGGCTCCGCCTCCTGGGGCACCGGACCGAGCAGGTGCACCAGCTCGTCCAGGAGCGCCCCGTCGGCCACCGTCCAGTCCGGCTGTTCGGCCAGGTCGGCGTAGCTCGTGCTCAGCAGGTCGCACTCGATGTTGGACAGCAGCCCGCCGGACAGTGACCGGACCAGCCGGGGGTCGGCCAGCCGGGCCAGCACTGCGGGGGCCGCGGCCGCCGACCACCAGGCGTCGGCGAACCGCTCGAAGATCGAGGTGCCGGTGACCAGCTCGTCGAACTCGTCGCGTTCGACGTCCAGCTCGGGCGGCGAGATCCGCCACAGCGCGCTGAGCAGCCCGCGCTCGGCGGCCGCGCGGCCCGGGTTGACCTTGTGGTGGGCCAGGGCCTCGCTGCGCACGTCGGCCAGCACCCGGCCGGGCAGCACCAGCACATGTCCCTTGACGGTCAGCCGCAGCTCGGTCGGAGCGTCCGCCGGCGGCTCGTACGCCAACCGCTTGAGCAGCCGGGCCATCCGCAGGCTGCCCTTGACGGCGGCGGCGGCCGGTGGGTCGAGACGCTCACCGCCGACCCGGACCACATCCTCGGCGACCAGCGCGATCGGCCGCAGGGTGACCGCCTCCTCGCCCAGCGAGGGCAGCACCCGCTCGATGTAGCTCATGAACGCGTTGCTCGGCCCGATGACCAGCACCCCACCGGACTCGAAGCGCCGCCGGTTGGAGTAGAGCAGGTAGGCCGCCCGGTGCAGGGCGACGACGGTCTTGCCGGTGCCCGGACCGCCGGTGATCATGGTGAAGCCCTGGTACGGCGCGCGGATCGCCTCGTCCTGCTCGGCCTGGATGGTGGCCACGATGTCGCGCATGGTGTGCCCGCGGGCCCGGGTCAGGGCGGCCATCAGGGCCCCCTCGCCGACCACCGCCAGGTCCCCCTGCGCGCTCTCGGCGTCGAGCAGGTCGTCCTCGATGCCGATCACGCGGTCGCCGGAGCAGCGCAGCACCCGGCGCCGGACCACCTGCATCGGCTGGGACGGGGTGGCCCGGTAGAAGGGCTCGGCCGCGGGGGCCCGCCAGTCGACCACCAGCGGCTCGTAGTCGGCGTCCCGGACCCCGATCCGGCCGACATAGCGCACCTCGCCGTCGGTCCGGTCCAGCCGGCCGAACACCAGTCCCTCGTGCTCGGCGTCCAGCACCGCCAGCCGCTTGGCGGCCTGGAAGGCGAAGACGTCGCGCTCGTAGAGGCCGGTGCCGTCCTCCTCCCGCAGATAGGACCCGCGGTCGGAGCGGAACAGGTCCCGACCGGCCCGGGCCACCTGCTGGGCGGACCGGGTGGCCTCGGCGAGCCGGGCGTAGACCAGGTCCACGTGCGCCTGCTCGATCGCCAACTCGCGCTCGACGGTGCCTGAAGCCTGCACGTCGGTCAAGAAGTGTCTTCCTCACGGCTCAGCTGGGCATGAACGTCTGAGTATACGGACCGCCGCCGCCGCCCGGCCTGGACGGTAAGGGGGGCGAGGAGACCGCTATCCCGCGGCGGGCAGGCGGCGCCGGGTCAGCTCCGCGAGGACGAGGCGCTCGACGAACAGCGCGCGGTTCTGCAGCTGGTCCAGCTGGGTCGAGAACCGCCGGCGCTGGGCCTCGGTGAGGTCGTCCACCCGGCCGTCCTCGACGAGCCGCAGCAGGTGGTCGAACGCCGCGTACACCTTCGTCGCCGCGACGTCGATGGGGTCCTCGTCCCGAATGTGCATGGCGGCACTCTAACCGAACACACGTTCGATGTCATGGGTCGGTGAGGGACGCCTGGACGGCGTACGCGGCGAGCGCTCCGGAGAGCACCTCGGCCGACCAGCCGGGCCCCGCGGGTGAGAAGGGGCCGGCCAGGAACAGGCCGGCGACCTCGGTGCTGACGGGGGGCCGCCGCCGCCAGCTGCGCGCCGCCGGCTGGGCGGCGA
>CAXTVE010000417.1:0-2705 GCA_964247485.1 uncultured Propionibacteriaceae bacterium | reverse complement strand
GTCCACGGGTATCAGCATCAGACCCAAGCTGCACTTGGGGCAATGCCAATCAAGCAAAGTCTTCCCGGGGTAGTTAGCCCACGCGAGGATGGTCAGATGCGAACCATCGGACTGGTCGGCGGGATGAGCTGGTACTCGACGCTGGAGTACTACCGGGTGATCAACGCGGAGGTGCAGCGGCGGCGGGGCGGGCACGCGTCGGCGTCGGTGGCCCTGCAGTCGCTGGACTTCGCCGAGGTCCGGCGCTGCCAGCAGACCGGCGACTGGGCGGCCGCCGCCGCGCTGCTGGGCGAGGCGGCCCGGCGCTGCGAGGCCGGTGCGGCCGACATGGTGCTGATCTGCACCAACCTGATGCACAAGGTCGCCGACGAGGTGGCGGCGCAGATCGACGTGCCGCTGCTGCACATCGCCGACGCGGTGGCGGGCGTCGCGGCGCGCCACGGCTGGACGCGCCTGGGCCTGCTGGGCACCCGTTGGGTGATGGAGGAGCCCTTCTACGCCGACCGGCTGGCGGCCCACGGCATCTCGGTGGTGGTCCCGGACGCAGCCGGTCGGGAGCTGGTCGACCGGGTGGTCTTCGACGAGCTGACCCAGGGCGTGGTCCGGCCCGAGTCACGGGACGCCTACGCCTCCGTGGTGGCCGACCTGGCCGCCCAGGGCGCCGAGGCGGTCGTGCTGGCCTGCACCGAGATCGGCCTGCTGCTCACCGAGGCCGACTCGGCGCTGCCGCTGATCGACTCGATGCCGGCCCACGCGCTGGCCGCGGTCGACTTCGCCCTGGCCGAGCCGGCCGCGGCCGGCCACCGGTAGGACCGGTCGCGGCAAATCTCCCGCGGAACGGCTCGAACCAGCCTGAGACGGCGCTGTTCGTCAGTTCCGAGGGAGATTTGCCGCGCGGCCGTCCTGAGCGGTGCGGTCTCACCGCGTCCCGCCGGGGGCCTCGCCCTCCGCGGCGGCCTCGGTCACCGGGCAGCGGTCGCGGTCGTGGCACACCGAGAGGTCGCACATCCGGCAGATCTGGTTGGCGCTGACCCCGTCGCGGGTCAGTCCGGCCAGCATTCGCGCGGTGAGGTCCGCCAGCTGCTGGTGGTCTGGTTCGTCGAGGTAGGCGAGCAAGCGCTGGACGGCCGCCATCCGGGCCCGCAGGATCTCGGCGGCCAGCGCAGTGCCCGCAGCGGTCAGCCGGAGCGCGACCGTGCGCCCGTCCCGCTGCTCGCGTACGACCAGGCCCTCCCGAGCCAGCCGGTTGACCAGCCGGACCGTGCCGGATGCGGTGAGCCCGAGGACCTCGGCCACCGCCTCCTGCGACGCCCCGGCGAGCGCACCGTGCAGCAGGACCAGGGCCACCGCGTCCGTGGTCGACCGGCCTGCTGTCTGCCGGGCCCGGGACTCGATCTGGCCCCCGGCCTGGAGGGCGAAGGCCGCAACCAGGTTCGCCACCCAAACCCTTGCCTCAGTCAACAATCATCCGTATCGTCCGGAAGAAACCGCCGAATCAGCCCGGAGGTGCTGATGTCCACGATCGTCTCATCCATGCGCGTCAGGACCCTGGTGCTGCTGGTCCTCGTGATCGCCGCGATCGGTGTCGCCCTCGGGTTCGGGTCGCGGGCCCAGGCCGAACCGGGTGCAGACCCCACACCTCAGGTCCTGGAGGCGGGTGGGTGGCAGCGGTCCGTGACATCGGACTTCACCTCCCCCGCCGGCGATCTGTGTCGGTTCGCGATCCGGTCGGAGGTGCTCTTCGACGCGGTCTACGTGCGCACGCCGGCGACGTACGCGGACGGATCGCCGAGGCGGCAGGAGTATGCCGGGCCGCTGGTGGTCCAGGTCACGAACCTCGCCACCGGCGCCTCGGTCCAGCGCGATCTGAGCGGCCGGGCGGTGCTGGTCTACGACCGGGACGGCAGCTACGACTTCCGGCTGTCGGGCCCGGCGGCGGTGGGGTTCCGGCCCGGGGACAGCCTGCCCCGGGGTTTCTACGTCCTTCGCGGCGAGCACGTCATCCGGTTCGCCGTCGACGGCACCCGGACGATCACGGTCGACCGCGGCACCGAGGAGAACCTCTGCCGCGTCCTCGCCCGGACCTAGCCGCGGACCGGGACATCCTGACGCGGCCGAGGCACTTCTCCTGCCGCGAACACGACGCGCCGACGCTCGTTAGGCTGACCCGGTGTCCGACGAGCCCAGCCCCAACCTGCCCGAGCAGCTGAGGATCCGGCAGGAGAAGCGGGCCCGGCTGCTGGCCGAGGGGCGCGAGGCCTACCCGGTCGGCGTGCCCCGCACCCACTCCCTCCAGCAGGTCCGGGACCAGTGGGGCCACCTGGAGATCGGCGAGGAGACGGCCGACGTCGTCGGGGTCGCCGGGCGCGTCGTCTTCGTCCGCAACACCGGCAAGCTCTGCTTCGCGACGCTGCAGGAGGGGCTCACCCAGGACCACTCCGGCACCCGGCTGCAGGTGATGCTGTCGCTGGCCGAGGTCGGCGAGGACGCCCTGGAGGACTGGCGCCGGACCGTCGACCTCGGTGACTTCGTCTTCGTCCACGGCCGGGTGATCTCCTCCCGGCGCGGCGAGCTCTCCGTGCTCGCCGCCGAGTGGCAGCTCGCCGCCAAGGCGCTGCGGCCGATGCCCAACCTCTACACCGAGCTGTCCGAGGAGACCCGGGTCCGCCAGCGCTACGCCGACCTGACCGTCCGCGAGGCCGCCC
>CAXTVE010000416.1:0-2707 GCA_964247485.1 uncultured Propionibacteriaceae bacterium | reverse complement strand
CCGCGCGGCCAAGGCGCGCGCCCGAGCAGCCGAACGGCGGGCCCGGGGTTCCCGGTCCTCGAGCAGTGCCCAGCGGGGGGCCAGTCACAACTTCGCCTACCCGGTCCGTGGAGCGATCACCTCCCCGTACGGCATGCGCTTCCACCCGGTGCTGCGCTACTGGAAGCTGCACGACGGTACCGACTTCAGGGCCGGCTGCGGCACGGTGATGCGGGCGCCCTACGCGGGCCGGGTCGCGGAGCGCTACTACAACGGCGGCTACGGCAACCGGCTGATGATCGACCACGGCTACATCAACGGCACGTTCGTGACGACCGGCTACAACCACGCCATCCGCTACACCGTCGGTGTCGGCCAGCGGGTCCGCAAGGGCCAGGTCATCGGCTACGTCGGCACGACCGGCTACTCCACCGGCTGCCACCTGCACCTGATGGTGTGGCTGAACGGCCGGGTGACCAACCCGATGCGCTGGTTCTAGCCGGGCTGTCGACCCCGCTGGCGCGAAGTTGGCCCGTCAGCGGGGAGGATAGAGCCATGGCGAAGGAGAAAGGCCGCAAGCTGGTCGCGCAGAACCGCAAGGCGCGGCACGACTACCACATCCACGACACGTGGGAGGCCGGCATCGTGCTGAGCGGCACCGAGGTCAAGTCGCTGAGGGAGGGCCGGGCCAACCTGACCGACGCCTTCGCGACCGTGGACGACGGCGAGGTGTGGCTGCGCTCGGCGCACATCCCCGAGTACACCCACGGCACCTGGACCAACCACACCGCCCGGCGGACCCGAAAGCTGCTGCTCAACCGCACGGAGATCAACAAGATCGAGCGCGAGCTCGCCACGGCGGGCGCCACGCTGGTCCCGCTCGCCCTCTACTTCTCCGACGGGTACGCCAAGGTCGAGGTCGCACTCGCCACCGGCAAACGGGAGTACGACAAGCGGCAGACCATCGCGGCCCGCGAGTCGAAGCGGGAAGCCGAGCGGGCCCTGGCCACCCGCAACCGGGGTGGTCGCGCATGAGCACGCTCACCCGGCCGGTCCGCCTGCTGCTGGCCTTCGCCCTGGCCACCCTGTCGGTGCTGGTCTGGTCGACGGTCCGCCCCACCCCGGCGTACGCGGCCGCTGACCAGATCGACCGCTTCCAGATCGACTACGTCGTCCAGCCCACCGGCGTCGTCCGGGTCACTGAGACGATCACCTATCGTTTCGGTGACAACTCCGGCCGGCACGGGATCGACCGGATCCTGGTCACCCGGGAGCCGTACGACGAGGCGCAGGACGCGGTCTACCAGATCACCCAGATCTCGGTGACCAGCCCCGACCGGGGTGTGGCGACCGACTGGGCCCGGTCCGACTTCGAGTACCAGGACGGCCGCGAGGAGCAGGTCCGGTTACGCATCGGGGACGCCGACGAGACGGTCGCTGCTGACACCGCCACCTATGTCATCGCCTACGACGTGGCGGGTGCGATGCGCACCTCGGGCAGCTTCGATGAGTTCTACTGGGACGCTACCGGGCTGGGGTGGAAGGCCGGCATCCGGCAGGTGGAGATCAGCGCGTCGGTGCCCGGCGGCGTCCAGGACACCACGTGCACCTACGGTCGGGCGCAGAGCACGCAGAAGTGCGCGTCCACCGTGCGCGGTGGGGTGGCCAGCTATCGGCAGGGCGATCTGGCCGCCGGTGAGGGTGTGACCATCGGCGCCAAGATCAAGGCCGGGCTCGTCGCGGACAACGCGCCGCACCTCGAGCCTGATGGTTCTCAGCTCTCACCGGGGGCCCGGCTGGCGGCGACCGGTGCAGCGATCGGAACCGGGGTGGTCGCCATCGGTTCGCCGATCGTGGGCCTGCTGTGGTGGCGCAAGAACGGCCGGGACGAGCGCTACGCCGGGCTCGCTCCGGGGACGGTACCGCTGGCCGGGCAGTCGGCGGCCGTCGTGGCCAACGATCGCGACATCGAGATCCCGGTGGCCTTCACCCCGCCGCCGATCCCGGTGGCCGAGGCGGGTCTGCTGGTCGACGGCCAGGTCGACGTCCGCGAGACCGCCGCCACCATCATCGACCTGGCCGTGCGCGGCGCGCTGACGGTGCAGAGCGACGGCGACGACGATTTCCGGGTCACCCTGGTGGACCCGGACCGGGCCGCCGCGCCGCACGAGATGGTGCTGCTGACCCAGCTGTTCGACGGTGCTCCGCCGGGAGCGGTCAAGAGCTTGTCCGCCCAGGGCAGCATGGTCGCCGCGCACACCCAGATGGCCGCCTCGGTCCGCAACCAGGTGACCTCCCGCGGCTGGTTCCGCAAGGTCCCGTCCGCCACCACGACGGGCAGCCTCGGCTTCGGGGTGATCGCCTTCGCGGTCTTCGGGGCGTTCTCGCTGGGCGCCTGGGTGCTCTGGCTGCTGGTCCCGCTGCTGCCGATCATCGCCACGGTCGCGGTGATCCGGGTCAAGCTGCGCCGCGGCCAGCGGACCGCCGATGGCCGGGCGGTCACCGACCAGGTCGAGGGTTTCCGGACCTATCTGGCGACCGCCGAGGCCGATCAACTGCGGTTCGAGGAGGGGGAGGACATCTTCTCCAAGTACCTGCCGTGGGCGATCATGTTCGAGCTGGCCGACCGCTGGGCCAGGATCTGCGGCGACCTCGTCGCCATGGGCCGGCTGCCCGACGCGACCCCCTACTGGTACTACGGCCACTACAACCTGTCGGCGTTCAACAC
>CAXTVE010000415.1:0-2722 GCA_964247485.1 uncultured Propionibacteriaceae bacterium | reverse complement strand
GCTAAACCGGATGTCGTTCAGGTAGGTGCCGGTCGGCGCGACGCGCTCGTCGAAGACGAAGCATTCGCCCGTCCAAAGACTCTCCGCCGCCGGGATCGCCTCCAGATAGCGCAGGATGCCGCCTTTCAGGTGATGGACATCGCCGTGGCCCTGCGCCCGGTCCGCGCGCACGAGGGGGAGCTGGCCGAGGTGGCGGTGCGGGAGGGGGGGGCGCGGCGCACGCTGGGGCGCCGCGGCCACGTCACCATCGTGGACTGGTCCGCGATCCGGATACTGCTGGGCGACTCCGGGCACGTCACCGAGCGGCTGCTGGCCCAGATGCAGGACATGCGGGCGGCCGACGTCGCCCGCGAGCTGCACGACATGACGCCCGAGCGCCGCGCCGAGGTCGCCTCCGCCCTGGACGACCACCGACTCGCCGAGGCTCTGGAGGAGCTGCCCGAGGACGAGCAGGTGGCCCTGATCTCGGCACTGGACGCCGAGCGAGCCGCCGACGTCCTGGAGGAGATGGATCCCGACGACGCGGCCGACCTCATCTCCGAGCTGTCCCCGGACCTGGCCGAGCAGCTGCTGGAGCGGATGGAGCCGGAGGAGGCCCGAGACGTCCGCCGGCTGCTGAACTACGCCGAGTTCACCGCCGGCGGCATGATGACCCCCGAGCCGGTGATCCTGCCGCCGGACGCAACGGTGGCCGACGCTCTGGCCCGGGTCCGCGACGCCGACCTGACCCCCGCACTGGCCTGCATGGTCTACGTCTGCCGGGCGCCGCTGGAGACTCCGACCGGCCGGTTCATGGGCGCGGTGCACTTCCAGCGGCTGCTCCGTGAACCGCCCTCCACCCTGATCGGGGCCCTGGTCGACAACGAGCTGGCGAGCCTCACCGACGACGCCAACCTGCACGCGGTCAGCCGCTACTTCGCGACCTACAACCTGGTGAACGCTCCGGTGGTGGACGCCAAGCAACGACTGATCGGTGCCGTCACCGTCGACGACGTGCTGGACCACGTGCTGCCGGAGGACTGGCGGGGCACCCAGCTCGACCAGCTGTCGGGGACCGCCGCCGGGGGTGCGCGCCGTGGCTAGGGCCGAGCGGGGCGTCGACCGGCTCAGCACCCCGGGCCGGCGGCGGCGGTCCACGCTGCCGACCCTGCGGCTGGAACCCGACGCGTTCGGCCGGTTCGCCGAGGGGTTCGCCCGCTTCATGGGCACCGCCCGCTTCCTGACCGGGATGACGGTGGTCGTCGTGGTCTGGGTGGTCTGGAACATCCCCCTGGGCCCACCCCGGCCGCGGTTCGACGAGTACCCGTTCATCTTCCTCACCCTGATCCTGTCGCTGCAGGCCTCGTACGCGGCGCCGCTCATCCTGCTCGCGCAGAACCGCCAGGAGGCGCGGGACCGGATCGGCATCGAGCAGGATCGGGACCGGGCAGAGCAGAACCGGGCCGACATGGACTTCCTGGCCCGCGAGGTGGCCAGCCTCCGCATGTCGGTCGGCGACCTGGCCACCCGGGACTACCTCCGTTCCGAGCTGCGCACCGAGCTGCGGGCCATCCTCGCCGACCTGGACGACGACCAGGCCCCCTCGCGGCGTACGGCCTGACCCCCGCCGAGGATCTTGTGACCGAGGCGACCCGGCGGGCGGCCCGGGTCGCTGCGGGGCCGCGCCTACCCTGGAGGTTGTGTCCGACACCATGACCGAACACCCGTTGGCGCCCCGGATCCGGGCGGCGCTGCACCAGGTGAACGACCCCGAGATCCGGCGACCGATCACCGACCTCGGGATGGTCGAGTCGATCGAGGTGGACGCGGACAACCAGGTCCGGGTCGAGGTGCTGCTCACGGTCTCCGGTTGCCCGATGAAGGAGACGCTGACCCGTGACGTGACCGCGGCCGTCGCCGCCGTGGCCGGGGTGGCCGCCGTCGAGGTGGTGCTCGGCGTGATGAGCGACGAGCAGCGCGGTGCGCTGCGGGACCTGCTCAAGGGCGGTCAGCCAGAGCGGGAGATCCCCTTCGCGCAGCCGGGCTCGCTGACCACGGTGATCGCGGTGGCCTCCGGCAAGGGCGGGGTGGGCAAGTCCTCGGTGACGGTCAACCTGGCTCTGGCCCTGGCCGCGCAGGGGCGTACGGTCGGGGTGCTCGACGCCGACATCTACGGCCACTCGGTGCCCGCCATGCTCGGGGTCGCCGATGCCCGGCCGACGGCGGTCGAGGACATGATCATGCCGGTACCGGTGCTCGGGCTGAAGGTGATCTCGATCGGCATGCTCAAGCCGCGGCGGGACCAGGTGGTGGCCTGGCGCGGCCCGATCCTGGACCGGGCGCTGACCCAGATGCTGGCTGACGTCTACTGGGGCGACTTGGACTACCTGCTGCTCGACCTGCCGCCCGGCACCGGCGACGTGGCGATCTCGCTCGGGCAGAAGCTGCCGAACGCCGAGGTGCTGGTGGTGACCACCCCGCAGGCCGCCGCCGCCGAGGTGGCCGAGCGGGCCGGGACGATGGCCTCCATGCTGAACCAGCGGGTGGCCGGGGTGGTGGAGAACATGTCCTACCTCGAGGTGCACTGCCCGCACTGCGGGGAGGCGCACCGTGAGGAGATCTTCGGCTCCGGCGGGGGCGCCGAGGTGGCGGGGAAGCTCGAGGCCCGGCTCGGCTACCCGGTGCCGTTGCTCGCCCAGGTCCCGCTCGAGCCCAACGCCGGGGACTTCCGGCTGCTCGACCG
>CAXTVE010000414.1:0-2736 GCA_964247485.1 uncultured Propionibacteriaceae bacterium | reverse complement strand
CCCGCCGCGGACCGCGCAGGACCGCCGGTTGTGCTCCACCCCCAGCCGCACCCTTGCCTGGGTGGTCACCCGGACCTACCTCGGCCGTGCGCTGCCCCGGTCCTCCGGGGCGACGGAGACGGTGACGATCAACCTGACGACGGCCCCGACCGAGCGGGCGTCCGACGCCGCGTACCGGAAGCAGGTCGCGGCGCTACGGCGGTACCAGGGGACGTTCGACATCGCGGTCGAGCGGTCGGGCGGCGGTTACGTCCCGGGTCAGCGCGGTCGCGGATCCCTGACCTCGAAGGGTGCTGGGAGCTGGTCGGGCACGGACCTGGAGCAGACGTTCGTGCAGGTGTACGACGACGGCTCGACCTCGGGGCGGCTCAGGTCGGGGACCCGGGTGCTGCACCGGGGCGCGTACATCCTCGACGTGCGCTGGAGCACCGCGGACGCCGGTCGACGGGCGGACCTGCGGAAGCTGCCCGAACGGCTCGTCGCCGCCCTCGACGGCTGACCTCGGGCTCGACGTACGGCTCGTCCGCCGGTGCCGGTCAGACCGGGGCGCCGGCCAAGGCCCAGCGGATCGTAACCAGCGCGGTGCGGGTGAGGGGGCGGGCGACCAGCCGCTCGGCGGCCGGCAGGGTGGGCAGTCGCAGCATCGCCCGGGCCCAGGTCGGCAGGATGGAGACCGCGCCGGCGGCGATCAGGGCGTACCCCAGCTTCTGCGGCCCGGCCAGCGGCGGGTCGCGGAGCAGCATCGCGGCGGTCTCGGTGGCCGGTGGGGACAGCCGCAGCTCGGGCCGGTAGTCCGCGATCAGCCGGTCGTTCTCGGCCACGGTCTGCGGTGGGTCGACCACCCCGAGCTGCTCGGCGAGGAAGCCGGACTGCCGGACGTAGTCGTCCGCCTCGTCCGGGCTCAGCCGGTCGCCGCCGAACACCTGGTGGCTGGCCAGGAAGCTGTCCACCTCGGCCGCATGGATCCAGCCCAGCAGGTGCGGGTCGTCGGCGCGATAGGGCTCGCCGGACGGCATGGTGCCCTTCACCCGCCGGTGGATGGCCCGGACGATGGCGATGCTCCGCTCCCCGTCGGGGACGGTGCCGTACGTGGTCGTCGCCAGGAACCGGCCCGTGCGGTGCAGCCGCCCCCACGGGTCCCCGCGGAAGCCGGAGTTCTGACTGACGCCGTGCATGGCCACCGGGTGCAGGGACTGCAGCAGCAGGGCCCGGATGCCACCGACGAACATCGCCGTGTCCGCGTGCACCCGCCAGATGGCGTCCCCCTCGCGGAACCAGCGCGGCCCCTCGGTGTTCCAGATCTGCTGGTGGTGCTCCGCGAACTCCGGTCCGGCGATCCGGTGCCGCACTGCGGCCGCCAGCGCCCGCCGCGGCCCGTTCAGGGTGCGGCCGACCAGCAGGCCGGGGCGGAGGGCGAGCGACATCTCGAAAGCCTAGTCTGCGGACCATGAGCGTCTACGCCGACGAGTACGCCCGCAGCCTGGCCGATCCCCGCACCTTCTGGGCCGAGCAGGCCCGGGCGATCGACTGGTACACCCGGCCGGAGACGATCCTCGACGCCACCCGGGCGCCGATCTACCGCTGGTTCGCCGGCGGGGTGCTCAACACCTGCTTCAACGCCCTCGACCGGCACGTCATCCGGGGCCGGGCCGACCAACCGGCGCTGATCTTCCACTCCGCCTACACCGGCACCCGGCGCACCTACACCTACGCCGAGCTGCTCGAGCGGGTCGCCCAGCTGGGCGGGGCGCTGCGCGAGCTCGGCGTCACGCCCGGCGACCGGGTCGTGATCTACCTGCCGATGGTCCCCGAGGCCGTGATCGCCATGCTGGCCTGCGCCCGGATCGGTGCCGTGCACTCGGTGGTGTTCGGCGGGTTCGCGCCGGCGGAGCTGGCCGCCCGGATCGACGACGCCCGGCCCAAGGTGGTGATCTCGGCGTCCTGCGGGCTGGAGGCGGCCAAGGTCATCGAGTACAAGCCGCTGCTCGACGCCGCGCTGGCCCGGGCCACCCACCAGCCCGACTACTGCGTGATCTACCAGCGCCCCCAGGTCAAGGCTGAGCTGACCGAGCCGCGGGACATCGACTTCGCGCTGCTGATGAAGCCGGGGTCCTTCCAGCCGGCGGTCTGCGCCGAGGTGGCCGCGACCGACCCGCTCTACATCCTCTACACCTCCGGCACCACCGGGAAGCCCAAGGGCATCGTCCGCGACCAGGGTGGCCACGCGGTCGCCCTGGCCTACTCGATGCGGGCCGTCTACGACGTCGGGCCGGGGGACGTGATGTTCACCGCGAGCGATGTCGGCTGGGTGGTCGGCCACTCCTACATCACCTACGCACCGCTGCTGGTCGGCGCCACGTCGGTGCTCTACGAGGGCAAGCCGGTCGGCACCCCGGATGCGGGCGCCTTCTGGAGAGTCGTCGCCGAGCACGACGTCAAGGTGATGTTCACCGCGCCGACGGCGATCCGGGCCATCCGCAAGGCCGACCCGGGCGGCGCCCTGCTGGCCGAGCACGACACCTCGTCGCTGCAGACCCTGTTCCTGGCCGGCGAGCGCCTCGACCCGGACACCTGGGCGTGGGCGGGGGAGCAGCTCGGCGTCCCGGTGGTCGACCACTGGTGGCAGACCGAGACCGGCTGGCCGATCGTGGCCAACCCGCGGGGGCTGGAGCCGGGACCGCTCAAGGCCGGCTCGCCGTCGGTGCCGGTGCCGGGCTACGACGTACGCATCCTGGA
>CAXTVE010000413.1:0-2737 GCA_964247485.1 uncultured Propionibacteriaceae bacterium | reverse complement strand
GACGACCCCGGTGACGTAGGCAGCCAGGTGGCTCAGGGTCTGCTGGCCGCCCTCGATCGCGTGGTATTTCTCGACCGCCTCGTCGCGCAGCTCCTTGGTGGGGAACACCGTGCGCATCTCGATCCGGGTCGCCGCACCGGCGGGCGCGAATGTCAGGACCGACTCGAAGGCGTTCGGGTCGCTGCGGAACTCACCGTGAAGCAGCGCGATCCGCTCCGGCGGGGCGATCTCGGTCCAGGAGATCCACTCCTGGTAGTCCGTCCCGTCCGGTCCGTGCATCACGAATTCCCATTCCCCGCCGACACGGAACTCGAACGCCCGCGTGGTGGTGGTGAACCCCTCCGGCCCCCACCACCGCGAAAGGTGCCGGACCGCGGTGAACGCCTCGAACACCACCTCCCGGGGGACGTCGATCATCCGGGAGATCACGATCTCCCGGTCCGTCTGCGGCTCCGCCCGTGTGTCCTGCCTTGCCCCTGCCATCGATCATTCCTCCGGTTGTGTCTGGGTCAGGTCATGCACGTAGGTGTCCAGCCGGTCGAAGCTCTCGTTCCAGAATCGGTCGAACCCGCCGGTCCACTCATGGACCGGCCGCAGCCCGCCGGCGTCGAGGTCGTAGAGGCGCTGCTTGCCTGCCTTGCGGTCCCGCACCAGCCCGACCTCCCGAAGCACCCGCAGGTGCTTGGACGCCCCCGGCTGGGTGATGCCCAGCTCCTGGGCCAACTCGGTCACCGGCCGCTCACCCGCCCGCAGCAGCACCAGGATCGCTCGGCGCTGCGGCTCGGCGATCGCGTTGAAGACGTCCGACGTCGTCGCTGCTCGGGCCATAACAGCATCATATGCTCGTATCGGCATGCGTTAACCCGGTACGAATCGGCCGGCTGTTCCGCACGGCGCCGGTTCAGTCGTGACCGCCCGATGACCTGCAGCCTGACCCGCCGACAACGCCCTCATCGAGGAGCTCGAGATGGACGCTCACGAGGGGCGTCGCTCTACGGCACCACTCGTTAGCCGGTCTCCTCTCGGGGTGCGGGTAGCGGCAACCGAGGCGTCTCATAGAAGGCGGGTCCGGCATCGGTCGACGTCACCCCGATGAAGTGCCGTGGCCCGCTGGCGTTGTAGATGACGCGGAGGGCGATGCCGTCAGGGTCGATGAACTCGATCCAGGCACCGTCGGCGTGCTCGCCGCTGGTTGAGGTGACTCCAAGGGCGGCCGCTCGGGTCCGGATGCGGTTGGCTGCCGCCTCATCGACCGCCTCGACGATGATCGGGTGTTCACCACGGAGGTCGGCGCGCTCAGCGGTGGCGTCCCGCCGGCGGAGCGCAATCATGTAGTGCGACGCGAAATCGGCGAGGGCGCAGCCGCTGACCTCGTGCTGGTCGCCGAACTCGCGCACGTACTGCAGGTCGAGCAGGTCGCGATACCACGTTGCACTTCGGACGAGATCGACGACCGGTATCGCCACCACGACGACGCCGAGGATGTCGCGGCCGGGATCCCGACTGGTCTGGACGGGCTGGTCGAGTGTGGTCATGGCAGTCGCTTCCTCTGTGTTGTTGGCCGGTCTTCCGACTGCCTCGACGCTAAGTTGATCGCCCGGGATAATCGATGCGTCAAGGTCCGAGTTTCTTCATCGTTCGTCTCGACGAGCAGCTGGAGTGGTCATGGACGTGCTGAGTTCGGTTCTTCGCGAGCTCCGGTTCGAGAGCGCCAGCTACCGCCGGCTCGACCTCCGCGCACCGTGGCGACTCCGGTTTGACGGTGGCCTGCGCGGCGTTCACATCGTGGTGCAGGGGCGCTGCAGCATCACCGTGGACGGCGAACAACCGCGGGACGTGGAGACCGGCGACCTCGTCGTCCTGCCCAGGGCGGACTCCCATCAGATGAGCTCGGTGGGCGATGAGCGCGGACCAGCCCAATCCGCCCTGAACCTGGCCAAGCGCACCAGCGGCCCGCAGCTGAACGCCGGCGGCGCCGGTGCCACCACGACAATCCTCTGCGGAGCGTTCTTCTTCGGCGACGGCGGACACCCCGCGGTGGCCGGCCTGCCGAGCTTCATCCATGTGCCGGGCCAGCGTGGGCGGTCACCGTCCTGGCTGGCCGGGTTGACCGGTGCGCTGGCCGCAGAGACAGTCGACGGCGGGCCCGGAAGCGACGTCGTGATGGCGCGGCTCTCGGACGCCCTCATCACGAGAGCCCTGCGTCACCATGTCGAGACCGGCGACGAGCGGGGGTGGCTGCGGGGGCTCAGCGACCCGTACGTAGCGACTGCTCTGACCGCCCTGCACGGCGATCTCGCGGCGCGGTGGACGCTCCCATCCCTGGCGGAGGCGGCCGGACTGTCTAGATCGGCCTTCGCCGCCCGGTTCGCGGACACCATGCAGCAGACCCCGATGCAGTACGTGACGCAGTGCCGGATGCGCCGGGCGATGACGCTGCTCAGGTCGGAGCACCTGCCGATCGCGGCCGTCGCCACCCAAGTCGGGTACAGCTCGGAAGCAGCCCTGTCCGCCGCCTTCGTACGGTACGTCGGGCTCCCGCCCGGGCACTATCGGCGATCATGCCAGCAGCACGACCAGGTCCAGCACGCAAGCGCGTCGACCGAGGTCAGCTAGGTCGCGCTGGTTGCCGGCCCGGCCGCTCGCCCGCCGCGGACCTCAGGGCAGGTGGTTGACGAAGCCCGTCAGGTCAGCGGCTATCCGCGCCGGCTGCTCCCACAGCACGAGGTGACCCGTG
>CAXTVE010000412.1:0-2752 GCA_964247485.1 uncultured Propionibacteriaceae bacterium | reverse complement strand
ACGGTCGCGAACGCCTCGGGCAGCAGCCTCTCGAGCGTCTCGCCCTTGTCGATCCGGGCCCGGAAGTCGGCGGTCTGGCCGCGCAGCTCCTCGTCGTCCATGGCGAGGAAGTCGTCCTCGATCGCATTGACCTGGTTGGCGTAGCCCTTGAGCTGCTTGAGCAGCTTGCCCTCGCCGACACGCAGCAGCCGGTCCATCAAAGCCACGGAACGCCGCTCCCTCACCTGTAGTAGACGTCAGCCCGTTCCCGGGCCGCACCCATGGTAGGCCAGTTCCCCACCGGCGAGCGATGCTGCGGCCCTTCGGTCGAGCTCAGGGCACGGCGGCGGCGAGCACCGGGGCCAGGTCGCCGCGGGGCCGGACCTCGACCGCCGACAACCCCTGCCACGCTGCGAGGGCCGCGAGCTCGGCCGCCAGCTCGACCGCGACGTACGCCGGGTCCTGGCCGGGCTCCAGCCAGGCCGAGTTGACCCGGAGCACGCCGCGGGCGCGGTCGGCCTTCAGGTCGACGCGGGCGACGAGGTGCTCCCCGAGCAGGAACGGGTACACGTAGTACCCGTGCACCCGCTTCGCCTCGGGAACGTAGATCTCGATCCGGTAGAGGAAGTCGAACAGTCGTTCCAGCCGGGAGCGCTCGAAGATCATCGAGTCGAACGGGCTGAGCAGCGCCCGGGCCTCGATCCGCCGCGGCACCGCCGCCTCGTGCCAGAGGTAATGGGGTTTGCTCTCCCAGCCCGCCACGGTCACCGGCACCAGCTCGCCGGCGGCGACCAGGGTGGCGACGGCCTCCCGGGTCATCGCGGGCCGGGTCCGGAAGTAGTCCCGCAGGCAGAACTCGCTGGCCACGCCGAGCGCCCGGGCCGCCCGACGGACCAACCCGACGACCGACTCCTCCGGGGAGGGGGTTGGCGTGGCGAGCACGGCGGCCGGCAGGACCCGCTCCGGCAGGTCGTACACCCGCTCGAACTGGCTGTTGCGCCGGACCGAGGTCACCTCGCCGTAGTAGAAGAGCCACTCGAGCACGGTCTTGACGCCCGACCAGTTCCAGCCCCAGTTGCTGTGGTCCCGGACCTCGTCGACCTCCAGCTGTCGGGCGCTGACCGGGCCACGCCGAACCACCTCCTCCCGGACGTAGCGGACCAGGTCCGGGTTCTTGTGCGCCACCCGTTCGATGCCGGCCCAGACGTCGCTGAACCCGTTCTGCATCCGGAAGCGCAGCAGTGGTTGCAAGGTGACGTCGATCAGGCTGGCCGCGTGGCCCCAGTACTCGAACAGCCGCCGGGGTGCTCGATGGGCCGCCCGCTCCAGCAACCCGGTGTCGTACGGTCCCAGCCGGGAGAACAGCGGCACGAAATGTGCCCTGGTCACGACGTTGATCGAGTCGATCTGGAACTGCCCCAGCCGGTCCACGACCCCCTGGACCTGGCGCATCGTGACCGGACCCGTCGGCTGCGGCCGCCCGAAGCCCTGCGCGGCCAGCGCGACGCGCCGTGCCTGACCGCGGGTCAACCGTTCTCGCCTCATGGGCGTCACGCTAGTGGCCGCCACTGACAGTGGCCCCTGCCGTACGCGGCGTCCCGGACCCGGGCCCGGGGTCGGCGGGTGAACCCGGCTACTGGTTGACCAGGGCCTGGTCGGTGTTTAGGCGGATCACGCCGTAGTCGTAGGCCTTGCGCCGGTAGACCACGCTCGGGGCCTGGTGCTCGGCGTCGAGGTAGAGGTAGAAGTCGTGGCCGACCAGCTCCATCTCGAGCAGCGCCTGGTCGAGGCTCATCGGCACCCCCGGGTGCGTCTTCTCCCGCACCACCAGGGGGCCGTCGCCGTCGACCTCGATGCCGGCGACCGTGTGCCGCTCGGAGCCGTTGGTCTCGGCGTGGCCGTTCTCGACGTCGGGCAGCACCGCAGCCGCCTGGGAGAGCGAGCGGGGCGAGTGCTGGCCGTGGTGCACCCGCTTGCGGTCCGCAGCCTTGCGGAACTGGGCCAACAGCTTGTCGAGGGCGAGGTCGAAGGCCGCCGGCTTGTCCTCGGCCGCCGCCTCGGCCCGGACCACCGGGCCACGGGTCCGGACGGTGATCTCGACCCGGCTGGCCTGGTTCTGCTGGCGCTTGTTGCGCTCGGCCGACAGCTCGACCTCGACCCGGATCACCCGGTCATCGAGCTTCTCGAGCCGGGTGATCTTCTCCGCCACGTAGGCGCGGAACTGCTCGGTCACCGTGCAGTGGCGGGCCTTGACGACAACATCCATGCGTACCTCGCTCCGCCGACCTCGCGGTCGGGTTCAGGGGGGTGGGCTCACCCCGGCGGACAGAGAACAGCAAATGGCGCTGCCGCCCCCTCCTTACCCGTTTCGGCCACGGTAAGTCTGGGGCCAGAGCGCCATAGAGCGACGTTAGTCCCCGGGCCCGGGCCTGGCTACGGCAACAGCCGAATCCTCACTGCTTTCTCACGTGCCGCTGCGCCGGCGCTGGGTGGCGGCCACCGTCGCCGCGCCCAGCACCTCGACCCCGGCCCGGCGCAGCACCCGGGCCGCCTCGGTCAGGCTGGCACCGGTGGTGACCAGGTCGTCGACCAGCACCACCGGTGTACCGGGCACCGGGCCCCGGCGGAGCCGGAACGCCCCGGCGAGGTTGGCCTGGCGGGCCCGGGCGTCCAGACCGGACTGGTCGAGTACGCCCGCTCCCTGCACCAGCAGGTCCGCCACCGTGACCCGGTGCGCCGACCGCATCCGGCGGGCCGCGGCCCGGGCCATGGC
>CAXTVE010000411.1:0-2768 GCA_964247485.1 uncultured Propionibacteriaceae bacterium | reverse complement strand
GGCAGGTGGTGGTCGCCACCGCGCCGCACATCGGCAACACCGGCTGGAACGACGAGGACGACGAGTCGGGCCGGATCTGGGTGGCCGGCTACGTGGTCCGCGACGCCGCGCGGCTGCCGTCGAGCTGGCGGTCCCGTCGCACCCTCGACGACGAGCTGAAGGCGCAGCGCGTGGTCGGCATGAGCGGCGTCGACACCCGGGCCATCACCCGCCACCTGCGCGAGCGCGGGGCGATGCGGGTCGGCCTGTCCAGCGTCGAGACCGACCCGGACGCCCTGCTGGCCCGGGTCCGGGCGCAGCCGGAAATGGCCGGCGCCTTCCTGGCCGACCAGGTGTCGACCGGGGAGACCTATCTCGTCCCGGCGCACGGCGAGACCCGGTTCCGGGTGGTCGCGGTCGACCTGGGCATCAAGGCGATGACGCCGCACCGGATGGCCGAGCGGGGCATCGAGGTGCACGTCGTCCCGGCCACCGCGACCATCGACCAGGTGCTGGCGCTGGCCCCCGACGGGGTGTTCTTCTCCAACGGCCCGGGCGACCCGGGGGCGACCGACGGCCCGGTCGAGCTGGTCCGGGCGACCCTGGCGGCCGGCATTCCGTTCTTCGGCATCTGCTTCGGCAACCAGCTGTTCGGCCGGGCCCTGGGCTTCGGCACCTACAAGCTCGCCTACGGGCACCGCGGCCTGAACCAGCCGGTGATGGACCTGACCACCCGCCGCGTCGAGGTCACCGCGCACAACCACGGCTTCGCCGTGGACGCCCCGCTCGAGGGAGAGACGCGTACGCCGTACGGGCTCGCCCGGGTGAGCCACGTCGGACTCAACGACAACGTGGTCGAGGGGCTCGAGCTGCGGGACGACGCCGGCCGCATCCTCGGCTTCTCGGTGCAGTACCACCCCGAGGCCGCCGCCGGGCCCCACGACGCCGGCTACCTGTTCGACCGGTTCGTCTCGGTGCTGGAAGGCAGGAGCTGATGCCCCGGCGCACCGACATCTCCTCGATCCTGGTCATCGGCTCCGGCCCGATCGTGATCGGCCAGGCGTGCGAGTTCGACTACTCCGGCACCCAGGCCTGCCGGGTGCTGCGGGCCGAGGGGTTCCGGGTGATCCTGGTCAACTCCAACCCGGCGACGATCATGACCGACCCGGAGTTCGCCGATGCGACCTACGTGGAGCCGATCACCCCGGAGTTCGTCGAGATGGTCATCGCCCTGGAGCGCCCAGACGCTCTGCTGGCCACCCTGGGTGGCCAGACCGCGCTGAATGCCGCGGTCGCCCTGCACGAGAGCGGGGTGCTGGAGCGCTACCAGGTCGAGCTGATCGGCGCCTCCATCGAGGCGATTCAGCGGGGGGAGAACCGAGAGCAGTTCAAGGCCGTCGTCGAGGGTCTGACCGGGATCGCCGGTGGCCCCGCCCAGGTGGCCCGGAGCCGGGTTTGCCACTCCATGGCCGACGTGCTGGCCGCCGCCGACGACCTCGGCTACCCGCTGGTCGTCCGGCCCAGCTTCACCATGGGCGGCGTCGGCTCCGGCTTCGCCCACGACGAGACCGACCTCCGCCGGATCGCCGGCGCCGGGCTGGCCGCCAGCCCGACCACCGAGGTGCTGATCGAGGAGTCGATCCTGGGCTGGAAGGAGTACGAGCTCGAGGTGATGCGCGACCGGGCCGACAACGTGGTGATCGTCTGCTCGATCGAGAACCTCGACCCGATGGGCGTGCACACCGGCGACTCGATCACCGTGGCCCCGGCGATGACGCTGACCGACCGCGAGTACCAGCGGATGCGCGACGTGGCCATCGGCATCATCCGCGCCGTCGGGGTGGACACCGGCGGCTGCAACATCCAGTTCGCGATCGACCCGGCCGACGGCCGGATGATCGTGATCGAGATGAACCCGAGGGTGTCCCGCTCCTCGGCGCTGGCCTCCAAGGCCACCGGGTTCCCGATCGCCAAGATCGCCGCCAAGGTCGCGGTCGGCTACACCCTGGACGAGATCCCCAACGACATCACCCGGGAGACCCCGGCGAGCTTCGAGCCGACCCTGGACTACGTCGTGGTCAAGGTGCCGCGCTTCGCCTTCGAGAAGTTCCCCTCGGCCGACTCGACGCTGACCACGCACATGAAGAGCGTGGGCGAGGTGATGGCGATCGGGCGCAACTTCACCGAGGCCCTCGGCAAGGCCCTGCGCAGCCTGGAGGACCCGAAGGCCCCGTTCGACTTCAGCTCGCGCCCGGAGCTTGTCGAGGGGCTGCTGCAGAGCGCCAGCCGGCCCCATGACGGCCGCCTCGGTGACGTGCTGCAGGCACTGCGGGCCGGGGCGACGCCCGAGCAGGTGCACACCGCGACCGGCATTGACCCGTGGTTCGTCGACCAGCTGGTGCTGCTCTCCGAGGTGGCCGACGAGGTCCGCGACGCCCCCGAGCTGACCGCCGACGTGCTGTACCACGCCAAGCGGCACGGCCTGTCCGACGGCCAGATCGCCGCCCTGCGGCACCTGCCGGAGGCCGTGGTCCGGGGCGTGCGCTGGGCCCTCGGGGTCCGGCCGGTCTACAAGACCGTCGACACCTGCGCGGCGGAGTTCGCGGCGAGCACGCCGTACCACTACAGCGCGTACGACCTCGAGACCGAGGTGGTGCCGCGGACCCGGCCGGCGGTGCTGATCCTCGGCTCGGGACCGAACCGGATCGGCCAGGGGATCGAGTTCGACTACTCCTGCGTGCACGCCGCGCTGGCGCTGTCGGCCGCCCCGGACAACGACGGTGCCGGCT
>CAXTVE010000410.1:0-2781 GCA_964247485.1 uncultured Propionibacteriaceae bacterium | reverse complement strand
GAGCGGCCGAGCGGGGAATAGGCCGCGAGCGCCATCCCGGCCTCGGCGCAGGCCCGGGCCAGCCCGGGGTTCTCGCTCAGGAAGCCATAGCCGGGGTAGACCGCGTCCGCACCGGACTCCCGCGCCGCCCGGATGATCTCGTCGATGTCGAGGTAGGCCCGGACGGGGTGCCCGCGCTCCCCGATCTGGTACGCCTCGTCGGCCTTGATCCGGTGCACCGCGTTGCGGTCCTCGTAGGGGAAGACGGCGACGGTGGCCGCGCCCAGCTCGTACGCGGCCCGGAAGGCGCGGACGGCGATCTCACCCCGGTTGGCCACGAGCACACGCGCGAACATGGCCAGAAATCTAGCGGGGGATTGTTACTCCCCGTTACGTCTGCACACCGGCCGGCCGCGGCGGCCCGTCAGGCCGACGCCAGCGTGAAGCGGACGGTGACGCTGCCGTGCACGGACTGCTGAGCGGGCTCGAAGGAGAACGAGGAGTCCAAGGTCAACGACTCCGCATAGCTCTGCGCCATCCTTGCGGCCCCGCCGAAGCCGCCCTCCAGATCTGACACCTCGACCAGGTCCCCCACGGTGGCCCCGAAGGCGGCGGCGTAGTCGTCGGCCCGCCGCCGGGCCTCGGTGATGGCCGCCAGCCGCACCTCGCGGTAGAGCGGGTTGTCCGGGCTGAGCGACCACCACGGCCCGTCCACCTGCGCACCGGGCAACGCCGACAGGGCGAGGATGATCTCCGACAGGGCATCGAAGTCGCCGACGGTCAGGGAGGTGGTGAAGGTGCCGGTGTAGCCGGTGATCTTGGTCGGGTTGCGGTGGTTGAAGGTCGGCGACACGTGCAGACCCGAGGTGCTGGACCGCTCCAGGACACCCGCGAACCGCTCGAGCACCGCGGCCACGGCCTGGGAGCCGGTGGCCAGCTCGGCCCGGGTCGCCTCAGCCGAATCTCCGGAGGCGTGCAGCGTGCTGGACAGGCCGGCCAGATCCGGCGGCCCCTCCAGCTGCGCCTCGCCGCGTACGGTCACGATCGGTGCGGTCATAGCCGCACTCTAGGGCGACCCGCTCACCGGGCCGCTCGCCCCGGGCGCGGAGTGAACGATCGTGCCCGTCCACCCCGCGGATCGTGCCCTGGTCAGCGGACGACGCCGAAGCCGCCCGTCCAGCCGACCTTGCCGTTGACGGCCAGGGTCAGCTGCAGGAAGCCGACAGCCTCGAGCTCGTGCGCCCGGGCCAGCCCACCCGCGTCGATGACCTGCACCCCACCGGCGGCGACCGCGTCGGCCAGAGCGGTCTTCGCTCCGGCGTCGTCGCCGGCGACCAGCACGGTCGTCGGCAGGTCGCCGACGCTCTTGCTGCCCAGGGTCGCGGCGAAGTTGGTGTTGAACGCCTTCACGACGCGGGAGTCCGGCAGTGCGGCGGCCAGCTCGGCCGCGGCGGAGCTGCCCGCCGGGACCGTCAGCCCGTCGAACGTCTGGAAGTCGACCGGGTTGCTGATGTCGACCACCGTCTTCCCGGTCAGCTGGTCGCCGTACCCGGCGGTGATGGATTCGAGCGCCGGGTAGGGCACGGCGAGGATCACCAGGTCGCCGTTGACCGACGCCCCCTCGCTGGTGGTGGTGATGTGCTCGACGGTGGCGCCGCCGGCGGTGAGCACGCTCGCGATGGCGGTCCCCATGTTTCCGTCGCCGAAGATCGTGGCCTTGGTCATGTCCTGATCCCTCTCGTCTATTAGTTGAACCTACAACTATGAGGCTAGCGCTGTTCAGTTGTAGGTGCAACTTCTACGCTAGACTCCTCCGCATGTCCGAACCGCAGTGGCTGAGCGCCGAGGAGCGCGCGACCTGGCTGCGCCTCGCCGCCGTGCTCCAGCTGCTGCCGGCTGCTCTCGACACCCAGCTCAACCGGGACGAGGGCCTGACCCACTTCGAGTACTTCTGCCTCGCCATGCTGTCCGAGGCCCCGGAGCGCACCCTGCGGATGACGGCCCTGGCGGCTCGGACCAACGCCACCCTCCCCCGGCTGTCCCGGGTGATCTCCGGGCTGGAGCGGGCCGGGCTGGTCACGCGGACGCCCTGCCCGAGCGACCGTCGGGCCACGAACGCGGTGCTCACCGAGGCCGGTTGGGCCAAGATCGTGCAGGCGGCCCCGGGGCACGTCGCGGCGGTCCGGGCGCTGGTGATCGACGCCCTGACGCCGGCCCAGCTGGCGCAGCTGAGCCGGATCACCGACCGGCTGCTGGCCCGGCTCGACCCCGAGGGCCGCGTCTTTCGCGACCTTGGCTCGCGCTAACCCGTGAGGTCCGGCGCGAACTGGGCCATGGCCGCCTGCCTCGCCCCGGCGATGACCTCGGCGTCGACCGTGCCCACCGCCTCCAGCACCCGCACCCAGGCCTCGATGGAGTGCACGCAGAACTCCTGTGCCCCCGGGCTGCTGCCCGCCGCCACCGGGTCGTCAGCGGCCTGACCGTCGAGAGCGAGGGCCAACCCCAGCAGCGCACCGTCCCAGCCCGGGCCGACGAACAGCGCCCCGGCCAGGCTCCCGGCCAGCTCCTGGGGGACGGTGTGCTCCAGGCTCAGCACCGTCTCCGGCCCGTCCGCGCGGAGCCGGACCTCGACCAGGCTGGTCTCGCCGCCGAAGGTCAGCCGCAGCAGACCGGGCGGCGCGCAGCGCAAGATGTCCCCGCCCGCGTTTCCCTCGAGCTGGAACTGCCCGCCCTCCCGCAGGTCCCCGCTGACCGGCATCATCCAGCGGCGGATGCGCTCGGGATCGGTCAGCGCCTCCCAGA
>CAXTVE010000409.1:0-2784 GCA_964247485.1 uncultured Propionibacteriaceae bacterium | reverse complement strand
GACCCATCAGCTCGGGGTAGAGCGGGTTGCCGAGGTCGGCGACCATGGCCACCCGCCGGGTGCTCCGCGTCGACAGGCTGCGCCCGATCGCGCTGGGCACGTAGTGCAGCCGCTCGGCCGCCAGCCGCACCCGCTCGCGGGTGTCGACGCTGACCCGGGGGTCCTCCCGCAGCGCCCGCGACACCGTCGGCTGCGACACCCCGGCGAGCCGGGCGACGTCGTGACTGGTGACGCCGCCGTTCCGCTCCGGCATCTCGATCACCTCGATCCTGCTCACCGTCCGCGCACGCTGCGAACGCAGCAGAAGCGGGCTCGCCTCGAGATTATCCGGACGACGGGTGACCGACACCCGCGCGAACGGGGATCGATGGGGCTCAGCGGGCACGGTGGGAAGAACGACCGCTGCCGTTCTCAACGTATAGCGCACCGGGGGGCTTGCCGCAAGACCCCGGTCGCGAAGCAGAATCAGCCCCTCGAGCCCGTCGACCAGACCCGGAGATGACCACGTGATCCCCGCGACCACCAGCGCCTTCGACCTGCCCGAGCGCCTGCTCGCCAAGGCTGAACCGGCGATGATCGCCGGCGACGAGGTGCAGCTGGCCGCGGTGGCCGAGACCCTGGCGCGGCAGGTCGCAGACCTGTCGGAGAGGCTCGCTGCCCTGCGCCTCGCCCCGGGAGGTCCGGGCCGCGCGGCGATGGACCGGGATCTGGAGATCCACCGGCTGACCGCCCAGCTGCGGCTGTTGCGGCGCTTCGGTCTGGATCTGTGCCTCGGCCGGATGGTGAGCGCGGACAGCCCCGAGCCGGCGTACGTCGGGCGGGTCGGCCTGACCGACCAGACCGGGCACCGACTCCTGATCGACTGGCGGGCGCCCGCCGCCGCGCCGTTCTTCGCGGCGACCCATGCGAACCCGATGGGTCTGGTCAGCCGCCGGCGGTACCGCTGGACCGGCGGTCGGATCAGCGACTACTGGGACGAGGTCTTCAGTCCGGACGGGTTGGCGGGGCATGCCGCGCTCGACGACCAGTCCGCCTTTCTCGCCAGCCTGGGCAGCAGCCGCTCGGCCCAGATGCGCGACGTGCTCAGCACCATCGCGGCCGACCAGGACGCCATCATCCGGGCGCCCTCGCAGGGGGCGCTCGTCGTCGAAGGCGGGCCGGGTACGGGAAAGACCGTCGTCGCCCTGCACCGGGCCGCCTACCTCCTCTACTCCGACCCCCGTCTCCGCGAGGGCCGGGGCGGGGTGTTGTTCGTCGGGCCGCACCGCCCGTACCTGGCCTACATCGCCGACGTGCTGCCGAGTCTCGGCGAGGAGGGTGTGCAGACCTGCACCCTCGCCGACCTCGTCCCCGAGGGAGCCGGAGCGGCCGTCGAGACCGAGCCGGACGTGGCCCGGCTCAAGTCGTCGGCGCGCATGGTGTTGGCGGTCGAGCCGGCGGTGCGGCTGTACGAGGAGCCACCCACCGAGGGTCTGCTGGTCGAGACCGACTGGGCCGACGTCTGGGTCAGTGCCGACGACTGGGCCGAGGCGTTCGCGGCCCCGGACCCGGGCACGCCGCACAACGAGGCGCTGGAGGAGGTCCGGGAGGCGCTGCTGACCATCCTGGTCGACAAGCTGGACGACGACGCCGGGTCACCGGACCTGTTCCGCCGAGCACTGAGACGGAGCCCGGAGCTGGCCGGCGCCCTCAGTCGGGCGTGGACGCTGATCGACGCCCCCGATCTCGTCAGCGACCTGTGGTCGGTGCCCGCCTACCTGCGCAGGTGCGCACCGTGGCTCACCCCCGAGCAGGTCCGTCAGCTGCAACGCGTCGATGCCCGGGCCTGGACGCTGTCCGACCTGCCGCTCCTGGATACCGCCCGGCACCGGCTCGGGGACCCGGAGGCGGCCCGCCGCCGGCGTCGACAGGCCGCCGCCACGGCCGCCGAGCGAG
Source organism: uncultured Propionibacteriaceae bacterium (assembly GCA_964247485.1). Lineage (GTDB taxonomy): Bacteria > Actinomycetota > Actinomycetes > Propionibacteriales > Propionibacteriaceae > Microlunatus. Next base: position 849 of record CAXTVE010000409.1, on the reverse strand, counting down.
CCGCCATGGACCAGGTGGTCGAGGACCTGCTCGCAGCCGACGACGATCCGGAGGGATCGATGCAGCTGCTGCGCCGCGAGAGCATCCGGACCGCTCTGGTCGACGACGGCGTTCTGCCCGGCCCCGACCCGACTGCGCCCGATCAGAGCGTGCTCGCCGCACCGTTCGCCCACATCGTGGTGGACGAGGCCCAGGAGCTGACCGACGCCGAGTGGCAGATGCTGCTGCGCCGGTGCCCCTCCGGCAGCTTCACGATCGTCGGGGACCGCGCCCAGGCCCGGGGCGGGTTCGCTGAGTCCTGGCCGGCTCGGCTCGACCGGGTCGGGCTGTGCACCGTCAACCTGGCGGCGCTCACCATCAACTACCGGACGCCGACCGAGGTGATGGCGGAGGCCGAACCGGTCATCCGGGCCGTGGTCCCGGACGCCAACGTGCCGACCTCCGTACGCCGCAGCGGTCTGCCCGTCCGGCACGGATCGACGGCGGACCTCGGCCCGATCCTGGACCGCTGGCTCGCGCAGCACGGCGATGGCATCGCCTGCGTCATCGGACCGCCGGGGGCCGAGCAGGCGCTGGCTCCCGCGTCGTCCCGCGTCCGCTGGCTGACCCCGGTGACCGCGAAGGGGCTCGAGTTCGACCTGGTCGTCCTGATCGACCCCGACACGTCCGGGCCGGACAGCGGCGGACCGAGAACCGAAGCCACCGTGGACCGCTACGTCGCGATGACCCGAGCGACCCAACAGCTCGTTCTCCTCACCTGACCGATGGGGCGGACGCGGATGGGCCCGCGGCCTCATGCGGTGGAGGGCGGCCCGCGGGGCGGGCGCCGCCCGCGCGGGGCGCGCGGGC
>CAXTVE010000408.1:0-2797 GCA_964247485.1 uncultured Propionibacteriaceae bacterium | reverse complement strand
GTCGGCCCGGGCGCCACCCCGTGGTCGGGGACGGCCGGCTCCGGCGGGGGCTCCACCGCGACCTCGGGCTGCTGGCTCGGCGGCCCGTACGTCCCGTCGTCCTCGCTCACCTGGCCGTCCGGCGCCATCACCAGCTGCCAGCGCCCCTCCGGGTCGTAGGACACGAACCGCACCGGCTCGCCGGCCCGGGCGGCGAGCTGCTGCACCTGGGCCAGACCCTGGGCCCGGGCCTGCCGGAGCGCCCCGGCACTGATCGGCGCGGCGACCCCCTCGACGATCACCTCGCCGGTGCCGTCGGCCCACAGCCGAAGGGTCACCGGGGGCTCATTGGTCGTTGCGGTCATCGTCGTCATTCCTCTCTACTCGTCCTTGATCGGCGTCCAGGGTCTCGAAGGCGATCCAGACGTGGCGGGTCGGCACGCAGGTGGCCCGCGGGATGCGGTCCGGACGCTCGCCCTCCGAAGCCCCCCGCCATCGGTACCACTGGTCCTCGTACACCACGTTCAGGTAGCGGCCGCCGTTGGACGCGAACACCTCCGAGACGCAACGCAGGCCGTACGTCGTCCCTTCCCGGCTGACCACCGCGCAGCGTAGCCCGAACACGTGACCCAGGTCGTCGGGACTGACCCACCGTACGGGCGGCGGGGGGCCGTAGGTCTCCACTTCCATCGGTTGGCCGGTGTCGACCAGCCTGCCCTCGGCATCGAACGCCCAGCCGGCCCACGGGTCCTGGTCCGCCTCAGTCACCGAGCAGCCCCTGCTTGCGCAGCCACTCCTCCGGGTCGACGGCACTGCCGCGCACCCGCCGCTCCAGGTGCAGGTGGTAGCCCGTGGTGTTGCCGGTCTTGCCGACCCGCCCGATCTCCTGACCCGACTTGACGACGTCGCCGACCCGCACACTCTGGACCGACTGGTGCGCGTACCAGAACTGCTCCCCCGGGCGGACCTCGATCTTGGTCAGCCGTCCGTACGGACCGCCCCAGCCGGCGGACACCACCCGCCCACCGAGCACCGCCCGGATCGGCGTGCCGAGCCCGGCCGAGAAGTCCAGACCGGTGTGGCAGCGAGCCCAGAGCTGTCCACACTGCCCGAACCTGGAGGTGAGCACCGCCGTCGCCACCGGCAGCACCGCCGGTCCCGCGGTCGCGCCGGGCCCCGCGGCAATCGACTCATCGTCACCGGCGGTGTCGCCGAAGGTGGAGACGTGGACGTGGTTCAGATGGCGGTTCGAGTCGTTGTCGCACGGACGCGCTCCGACGCAGTAGTTGATCCACCCGGCTTCCGGTCGCGTCGTCGACCAGATCCGTTCCCGCCAGATCACGTACTTGACACCCAGCTTCTTGCGGTTCGTCACCGCCCAGGCCGCGATCTCGTTTCCCTTCGCGATCCCGGCCGGGGACGAGTACTCAGGGATCATCACGTCCACGGCCTTGCCTTCGGGGTGGTCCGACTTGTCCCGGGGATCCCGCCACTGTCGACCCCCGAACGTGCTGATCTCCGGCGACAGCTGCTTGATGCAGCGGACCACCCGCAGCGCGTCGGGCTGGAGCCCGGACTCGACGCCCAGACCGGTGGTCGGGCAGCTCATGGCGTCGGCCGGTCCGCAGAGCGCCGACTCCCCGACCACCCGGGCCTCGGCCGACCTCGGGTCGAGCTTGCTCTTGAAGACCAGAAGCGCCGCCCGGGCGATCTTCTCGTGTTTCGCGTAGTAGCCGCCATACGCGGACCGCTGGACCCGCTGGGCGGCAACGGTGAGCGCGTCGCGCTCCCACCCCGGGGTCTGCTGCAGACCGGGCAGGGTGTAGCCGGCCGGGTTGATGTCCCTCGGGGGATAGTTGGCCCGTCGGGCCGCGGCAACCTCGGCGGCGGGCACCTTGCGCCCCTCGAGGAACACCCGCGCCGCGTAGTCGACCCGGGTCACCTGCTCGAGCGAGCCGTACCAGGTGAGCTTCTGCCGCTGCTGGAACACCCCGGCGTCACCGTTCTCGTCGGGTCGCTCATAGCCCGGGTACGCGCCCAGCTGGGACTCCTGCATCGCCGTCATCAGCGCCACCAGGACGGCGCGGTCGATCTTGGCCGGCGACCACTTGAGCCGCTGCCCGACGCCCTGGGCGGTGTAGTAGATCGTCCGGGCCGCCTGCACCTGCGGTTCGGTCAGATCGGTCACGTTGGGGGCCGGCGACCGGTCGGCCGTCGGCGCCGGCATGGTGGCAGGCCCGCAGTTGCTGGCCGGGGCGATGACGTTCCGCTGCACCGAGGTCGCGGTGACCGAGGCGAGGTAGGTCGGCAACCACAAGATGATGGTCAGCGCGATCAGCTGGAGCACCAGCACGGCCACCAGCAGGCGCTGCCCGGTCTTGCTGCGGACCAGGGACAGGGCGATCTGGCCGGCCATTCTCGCCACGGTGGGATGCATGGTCAAGGCACCCCCTACTCCAGCGGCTCGATCGTGTCGACCAGCCAGCCGTAGCGGCTGGCCGGGTCGTAGACCAGGTTCATCCGGAGGGTGGTCTTGTCCGACAGCCGCTGATCGGCCACCGCGGCGTAGTCACTGGCCGCCGAGACGACGGGGGGGCCGACCGGTCTGGCGTCGGGGATCTTGGCCGGATCGACGTCGCTCAGCTGCTCGGTCAGGCTGTCGGTGGCAGTCACCTGCAGCAGCGGAAGGCGGACCTCAGGCTTGGGTTCGCGCCAGGCGCGGAGGAAGGCGGTCGCCGCCTCCCGCACGCCGGCCGGCTCGTCCGCCCGCTCGGTGGCGTCGGTACCGCTGGGGGTCGCCGACGGCGTCGGCGTGGTC
>CAXTVE010000407.1:0-2798 GCA_964247485.1 uncultured Propionibacteriaceae bacterium | reverse complement strand
GCGGGGCCGGGTGGGCGACTGTGACCAGCGTCGCCCAGGCCCTGGCCTGGCTCGGCCCCTAGGGCCCGACCGCCGCCTTGATCGCCCGCTGCCGGCGCTGGACGTCGTCGGAGTACGCCTTGGGCGCGTACGCCCCCCGCCCGTACAGCGCCTCGTACGGCTCGACCAGCTCGGGGTGCACCCGGCGCAGCCAGCCGAAGAACCACTCGCGGGTGCCCGGGCGGAGATAGAGCACGATGCCGCTGACCCTGGTCGCCCCGGCGTCGGTGAGCTGGCCGACCAGCGCCCGCAGGTGGGCGTCGGAGTCGGTGAGGTAGGGCAGGATCGGCGCCACGAGCACCCCGCAGGGCAGTCCGGCGTCGCGGATGCGGCGGACCAGGTCGAGACGGGCGCGCGGGGTCGGCGTACCGGGTTCCAGGGTGGCGTGCAGCTCGGGGTCGAGCAGGGCGAGGGAGATCGAGACAGTGACCCTGACCCGGGCGGCCGCAGCCGTGAGCAGCGGCAGATCGCGGCTGAGCAGCGTGCCCTTGGTCAGGATCGAGAACGGTGTCTGCTGCTCGACCAGCGCGCTGATCACCTTGGGCATCAGGCGGTAGCGGCCCTCGGCCCGCTGGTACGGGTCGGTGTTGGTGCCCATGGCCACCGCCTCGCGGGCCCAGCTCGGCCGGGTCAGCTCACGGCGTACGACCTCGGCGATGTTGGTCTTGACCACGATCTCCCGGTCGAAGTCGGCGCCGGGGTCGAGGTCCAGGTAGGCGTGGGTGGGCCGGGCGAAGCAGTAGACGCAGGCGTGGGAGCAGCCGCGGTAGGGGTTGATGGTCCAGCGGAACGGCACCTGCGATGCCGCGGGTACGCGGTTGAGGCCGGAGCGGCAGCGGACTTCGTGGAACGTGATGCCGGCGAACTCCGGCGTCCGCACGCTGCGGACCAGCCCCTCCATGGTCTGCAGCCCGGGCAGCGCGTTCGGGTCCTCCGCCGTCAGCGTCTGCCCCTGCCACCGCATGCTGTGATTCGAACACACGTTCGCCACCTGGTCAACCGACGCGCCGCCCCACCTCTCAGCCAACCAGACAATATCGAGGGCGGGCCTTTCTTTAGTCATGAACGATGAATATCATGTTCTATGAACACCTCGGACCACCGAGGGTCTCGCCTTGAGGAGCAAGGTCATGGAGATTTTGGTTGTCGGTCGCCAGCAGCGGGTCATCGACGCCGTAAAGGCCCAGCTGGGTCTTGCCGACGTACGCGTCCATGGCGCGACGACACCATCCGGCGTCGCTGCCGTGATGAGCACGCAACCGATCGAGCACGTGTTCATGGGCCCGGGCTTGTCGTTGGACACGCGCTTACGCGCCATCGAGTTGATCTTTGCGGCGAGCGACTCCACCTGCGTGCATCTGAAAGACTCCTCCCGCGGCCCAGAGGGAGCCCTCGACTTCATCCGCGGCATCATGCACGGACTGCGCGCCGAGTACCACACCGACTGAGCCCGCCTGCCCACGGCTACGGCAGGGCCTTGGCGTTTCGCCAGAGTGTCAGCAGGTGCTGGCGCAGAACCTCGCGATCGTCGGCTCTGAGCGGTCGCAGCAGATCATCCTCGATCGCCAAGGCCGCGGCGGCGAGCTCAGCGGCGACCTGCTCGCCGGTGGCCGTCAGGGCAATCAGCCTGCGGCGCCGGTCGGCCGGATCGTCGGCCCGCGCGATCAGTCCACGCCGCTCCAGGGGCTCCAGGACCGGCCCCAGGTTGCGGGCGTCGACGAGGGTCGCAACCGCGAGGGCCGTCAGCGTGACCGGGGCCTGCTCTCGCAGCGTGAGCAGGATCGCGTGCTGATGCGACGTCAGGTCGCGCTCGACCAGCAGGGCGGTCCACGACCGGGTGGCCAGCACCCCGAGTTGCGACAGCAGGAAGCCGGTGGACGACTGGAACGAGGCGGTCGCCGTCATGTCGGCATCGTAGCCCCATAAAGTCATCGACCATGATATTCATATATCATGACTGTCTTGGTGACCTCACTCGCCCCTTCCAGTCCGATCCGGACGTTCCCGCCACCCTCATCGGCGGCCGGCTGGGCGCCGCGGACTTCGCCGACGGCGGTTACCCGGGCGTCAAAGGACCGGCCCGCAGGGCCGAGAACGCCCGGGACGACGAAGCCGCCGACCGGGCGTGGACGTGGACAAACGACGTGCTGGCAGCCACCCCACCCCAGGACCAGGGTCCGCGGTGAACCGAGCGGGTGTTCGCGGTGGCCCGCTGTCCTGGGCGTGGGCAGGTTGGTCAACGGCCTGTTCGGGGCGCCGGGCCTCGCACTGGCCTGACATCGGGGTCGAGCGGGAACCGCCGACCCCGCACCTCAGCAGGAAGAGAACGAGACGACGAGCTGGGGCCGTCCGGCCGGTCTTGGTGGAACGCGGCGCCCGAAATCTCGAGCCGAGCGAGCCGGCCGGACTGCTAGCCGACCGGGGCCGGGTCCGGCGCGGGGACGGCGCGCTCGGCCAGCCAGTCCGCCCAGCGGGGCTCGTCGCGGGCGGCGACCGTCTCGGCGTCCTCGCCGTAGAGGTAGAGCCAGATCGACACCCCGGTCGTGTCGCCGGTGCCCTCGGCCGCGATCAGCGCGGTGCCGGGTCGGGGCACGTCGAGCAGCAGGCGCATCCGGAAGCCCGGCTCGCAGTCGACCACGGTGCCGCCGAGGGCCGGTGCGTCGCCCCGGGTCGTGGCCCGTTGCCCCGGCCCCGGCTCGGCGGGGATGCCGCGGGGGTCGGTGACCCCCGGGCAGCCCCTCGCCCCCTCGCCGGCCCCC
>CAXTVE010000406.1:0-2798 GCA_964247485.1 uncultured Propionibacteriaceae bacterium | reverse complement strand
TCCCCACCCCGGGCACCACGACAGCCGGGCCCCGCCGTAGCCGGCGGCACCGCCGACCAGCAGCGCCGTGAGGCCCGCGACGACGATCACCGCTCCGGCCCGGGGACCGTGTACGCGGCGGCCGCCGACCCCGTGCGAGCCTGTTCGCGCCGGCCCCGACCCGACGGGCGGTGGCCAGTCGCCGGCCGGCGCGGGCAGCGGCTGGTCCGGAACGGCGTACGCGGCAGGACCGTCGGCCGGCGGGCGGCCGAACGGCAGGTAGTACCGAGCGTCCGACGGATCGTCGCCCGGCGCGCCGGCCGCGCTGTCTGCTCCCAACGTCCTAGCCCTTCAGTCCGGCCAGAATCGTGGCCCAGCCCTCCTTGACGCGCTCCATCGTAGTTGGGGTGTCGGCCCGGTCCGGGGGCAGAAAAGTGACCGCGCGGGTCAGCAGATCGCCGGACCCGTCGGTGATCACGGTCACCACCGAGTCCTCGGTCTGCCAGGTCGCGGTCTGTGACGCCCCCCGGCTGACGTACGCCTGCAGGCCCGGGTCCCAGGCGGTCTCGGGCGGGGGCCCCTCGAGGCGACCGCGCTGTTCGACCACGCCCACGGTGGCCACTCCGTCGCTGTAGACCGCGTACACCGCGGTGGCATCGACCGGCCGGTTCGTCCGCAGCCGCACCAGTGACAGGTCGGCCAGCTCGCGGCCGCACGACCAGCCCGCACCGGACAGCCAGCCCACGTCGGCCACCGACAGGGAGGTGCTCGGGCTGACCGCGACCAGCCGCGGCGGCAGGTGGTCCAGCATCTCCGCCGCGGGGGTCACCGAGACGGCGGTGAAGCCGAAGGACAGCACGAAGCTCCCCTGTTCGCCGTCGTAGAGCTCCTGCCACAGCGTGATCCCGGTGGCGTCGTCGAGCCACCAGCGGGCCCAGCGCTGGCCGTCGCTCCAGGCCGAGATCTCGGTCGCGCTCCGGCCGGCCACGACCGCCCCGCCGACCCCGGTCAGGGTGTAGTTGCGGGCCAGCAGGCCGAGCAGCTCGTCGTCGACCACCCGGGAGGACACCGCCGCCGGGCTGAACCCGTCGAGCAGCTCCACCCCGCGCTGGCTGAGCACCGTGAGGGTGGCGCCCTGGCCGGGCCGCGCCTCGACCTCGACGTCGGCGCGGAGCATCTGCCCGTCCCGGCTGGCGAAGAACGACTGCCGGCCGGAGTAGCTGACCGTGTGCTGGTTGTCCGCGGCCCGCTCCATGGCCGCCCGGGCCTGCTCGGCCGACATCGACCGGTGGGCGGTCGAGGGGGCGGGTCCGAGGGTCGCCGGGTAGGCGGCCAGCTCGTCGGTGTCCGTCAGCAGGACGGCCCCGAGCGCGTCGTTGGCCAGCGGGAACTGCCCCAGGCTCGAGGTGAAGGTGCGCTGCGCCTCGGCGACGGGGTCGCTGACCGCGGCCAGCTCGCCCCACGGGGCGGCTGCGTAGCCGATCAGTCCGGCTGCGGTCATCGTGCCCACCGCGGCGGCGGTGGCCGCGGTCAGCTGCATCCGCCGGGCCCGCCGTCGGCTCGGCAGCCCGCCGGGTCCGGCCAGGATCGGGCGACGGAAGGGCCGTGCCCACAGGGGCTGGGCGACCTCCCCACCGGCGATGGTGAGCAGCCGGGCCGACAGGTCGTCGACCGTGGCCGGCGCCGACCCCCGCCGGAGCAGGTCGCGGCCGGCCCGTAGCTCGGCCACGTCCGCCCGGCACTCGGCACACCCGACCAGGTGGGCCAGCATCCGCTCCCGGTCGACGTCCGACAGCGCATCGTCCACGAACGCCGATCGCGACTCTGCGAGGTCGGCGCAGGGCGCCGCCTTCACCGGGGCCTCGCCGGCTCCAGACCTGCCTGTCGGTCGCGGCCGCGCGGGTCGGCATCCGCGCCCTCCACCGTGACGCCGAGGTACCGGTTGCGCAGACCGGTCGGCCGGCGGTGCTCCAGGGCGGCCCGCAGCTGGGCCCGGCCGCGGTGGATGCGGCTGCGCACGGTGCCGATCTTGACGTCGAGGACCGCGCTGATCTCCTCGTAGCTCAGGCCCTCGATGTCGCACAGCACCACGGCGGCCCGGAACTCCGGCGGCAGCGCGGCGAGTGCGGCGGCCACGTCGTGATCGAGGTCCGCATCGGCCAGTTGCTCCGACGGCGTGGGCCAAGCGCTGGGCAGTCGATCGGCCGAGCCCTCGGCCAGCCCGTCGAACCGGATCTTCTGACGCCGGCGGGCGCCGTCGAGGAACAGGTTGGTGGTGATGCGGTGCAGCCAGCCCTCGAAGGTGCCGGGCTGGAACCGGTGCAGCGAACGGAAGACCCGGACGAACACGTCCTGGGTGAGGTCCTCCGCGTCCGGGCGGTTGCCGGTCAGCCGGTAGGCGAGGCGGAAGACCCGGGGACTGTGGTCGCGGACGAGCTCTTCCCAGCTGGGCGGGACCCACGCCGGGTCGGCGGGCGCCACGGCCCGCTCGGGCTTCGGCGCAGGGTCGGCTGCGGGCCGATAGAGCATCCGGACCACCTCCTGACCGCCGAGCTCTGCGAGTACGGGGGGACGCTGGGGGGTCGTCCCCGCAGCGCTGTACTGCGTGTCATGATCATTGTCGCGGGTGAACCTGGCAAGACGCTGAAGGAACGCTGGCAGCCCGCTGTGCCCGGTGGTGGACCTCACACCCCGTCCAACGGGCCGGGCCGGGCCGGTGTTCCGACTGCGGCCAGGTCAGCAGAGCCGCCGCCGCATCGCCGCCACCGCGTCGTCCAGAGTCGTGTCGGCGGGTGGTCGTTTGCCCTGGGTCGGCGTGG
>CAXTVE010000405.1:2380-2799 GCA_964247485.1 uncultured Propionibacteriaceae bacterium | reverse complement strand
TGCCGGGCCCGTTGTCGGTGACCGTGACCACCGCCTCGCCCGGGGCCACCTCGACCGCGGTCTCGACGAGCGTGCCGGGCGGGGTGTGGGTCCGGGCGTTGGCCAGCAGGTTGGCCACCACCTGGTGGATCCGGTGCCGGTCGGCCAGCCCGACCACCGGGTCGTCCGGGACGGCCAGCCGCCAGACGTGGTCGGGGCCGGCGGCCCGGGCGTCGCTGACCGCGTTGACCACGATCTCGGCCAGGTCGACCGGCTGCCGGTCCAGGTCGGGCCCGGAGTCGAGTCGCGCCAGCAGCAGCAGGTCGTCGACCAGGTGCGACATCCGGTCGGCCTCGGACTCCACCCGCGACATCGCGTACGCCGCCCCCTCCGGCATGGCGTTCCGGTCGCGCCGGGTCAGCTCGGCGTAGCCGCGGATC
>CAXTVE010000405.1:0-2370 GCA_964247485.1 uncultured Propionibacteriaceae bacterium | reverse complement strand
ACCGCGACGCCGATCCCCCGCACGCTGGTGCTCGCGGCGTTCGGCGACATGGACGCCCGTTCGCGCCGGGTCAGCTCGGCGTAGCCGCGGATCGCCGCGAGCGGGTTGCGCAGCTCGTGGGAGGCATCGGCGACGAAGCGGCGCACCTTGGTCTCGCTGGCCTGCCGGGCGGCGAGCGCCTCCTCGACGTTGTTCAGCATGTGGTTGAACGCCTGTCCCACCCGGCCGACCTCGGACGTGGGGTCGGCGTCCGCCGGCGGGACGCGGACGGCCAGGGCCACCTCGCCGCGGTCGAGCGGCAGCTGGGAGACCTGCTGGGCGGTCGCGGCGACCCGGTTGAGTGGCCGCAGGCTGCGGGCGACCACGGCGCGGGCGGCGACGACCGCCCCGGCCACGGCGAGCAGGGCCAGGATCGCCTCCAGCCCGATCAGCTGGACCAGAAAGCCGTCGACGTCGCGCAGCGGTAGGCCCACGACGACGGTCTCGTCACCGCGCTGCTCCGCGGTCAGCCGGTAGCGGCCGAGCCCGGCCACCAGCGGCACGGAGACGGGTCGGCCGGCGATGGGTACGGAGCGCAGCTGGTCCGCCAGCACCTCCTTCTCCTCGTCGGACACGGGCAGGTCGTCGCGGGCCGGCTGCAGCACCTCGATCCGGGCGTTGTCGCCGGTGATCTCCGCCGCCAGCGTGCCGATCTGCTGGCCGCGTACACCCAGGCCGCGGCCCGGCGCCGGATCGCCGTCGGGCCCGCCGTAGCGCCGGCCGAAGTCGAGCTGGCGCGACATGGTGGCATCGAGCTGCTGGTCGAGCTGACCGCGCAGCAGCTGCCGCGTGGCCAGGGTGGTCAGCAGGCTGAGCAGGATGCCGGCGGCGGCGACCAGGGCCAGCACCCGGAGCAGCAGCTTGCGGGCCAGGGTGCCCCGGGCGAACGGGGAGCCCGGACCGGTGGCCGCGACAGCGGGGAGCGTGGACACCTACCCCGCCGGGCGGAGGACGTAGCCCGCGCCCCGCATGGTGTGGATCATCGGGGGGCGGTTGACGTCGATCTTCTTGCGCAGGTAGGAGATGTAGAGCTCGACCACGTTGGCCTGGCCGCCGAAGTCGTAGTTCCACACCCGGTCGAGGATCTGGGCCTTGGACAGCACCCGGCGCGGGTTGCGCATCAGGTAGCGCAGCAGCTCGAACTCGGTCGCGGTCAGCGAGACCTGCACACCGCCACGGGTCACCTCGTGGCTGTCCTCGTCCAGGGTCAGGTCGCCGACCACCAGCGTGGAGTCGTTGCGGGCGGTGGTCGCGCCGCTGCGCCGGAGCAGCCCGCGCAGCCGGGCGATGACCTCCTCGAGGCTGAACGGCTTGGTCACGTAGTCGTCGCCGCCGGCGGTCAGGCCGCCGATCCGGTCCTCCACCGAGTCCTTGGCGGTCAGGAAGATCACCGGCACGTCGGGGTCCTCCGACCGGATCCGGCGCATCACCTCGAGACCGTCGAAGTCCGGCAGCATCATGTCCAGCACGATTGCGTCCGGCCGGGTCTCCCGCGCGGCCTTGACGGCCTCGGTGCCGGATCCGGCGGTGGTCACCTGCCAGCCCTCGTAGCGCATCGCCATCGACAGCAGCTCGGTCAGGCTGCGCTCGTCGTCAACGGCCAGGACCCGGATCGGGGTGCCGTCGGGCCGGGTGAGCGGGGCGGTGGCACTGTCGGTGCGGATCATGCGGCCAAGCGTGACACCGGATCAGCCTGGTTCCGCTGTGCCTTGGCTGTGACGTTCCTGTGAACCCCGGCCGGGTCAGACCCGGGTGATGGCGTGCGAGCCGGACCGGTCGGTGCTGCTGCTGCCCGGTGCGTAGGCCGCGTCGTCGAGGTCGTCCTCGGTGGGCTTCTTGCGCTTGAACAGGTGATCGATGGAGACCGCGCCGGCGCCGAAGACGAAGAACAGCAGCCCGAGCAGGCCCAGTGCGACGTCGTACTCGTAGCCGCCGTTGTAGGCGCCGTCGGCCCGCACCAGGTCGGGGCCGCGGTAGTAGGAGAAGTAGGAGATGGTCAGCGCCGAGAGCACGACCATGCCGACGCCGACGAAGCGGGTGAGCGCGCCGACGATCAGCAGGACCCCGCCCAGCAGCTCGAAGATGATGGTCGCCCAGGCCGCGGAGCCGGCGTACGGGGCCCCGGCTGCGGTGTAGCGCTCCGTCATCGCCGCGATGCCCTGATTGGCGCCGGTCCAGTGCGTGATCCCGTGCAGCAGCAGGATGCCCCCGGCCCCGAGCCGGGCGATGAGCAGGCCGAAGCTCTGCAGGACGTTGGACATGGCTCAACGCTAACCAGTACACGGGCGCCGGGCCGGGCACCACGCCGCCGGTCCGGCCGGGGGGTAGGAG
>CAXTVE010000404.1:1538-2822 GCA_964247485.1 uncultured Propionibacteriaceae bacterium | reverse complement strand
GGTCGCGATGACCGCCTCCGCCCGGCGGGCGATGGCGGCGTAGTTGCGCTCCGCGTCGGCATGCACCCACGCGATCGAGCTGCCCGGGAGGATGTCGTGGAACTGCTGGAGCAACACTAGCTGCCACAGCTCGATCAGCTCGGCGTACGGGTAGTCGGCGCCGTTGCGCACCGTGGCGGAGGTGGCCCACAGCTCCGCCTCGCGGAGCAGGTGCTCGCTGCGCCGGTTGCCCCGCTTCGTGCGGGCCTGGGTGGTGTAGGTGCCGCGGTGCAGCTCGAGGTACATCTCGCCGGTCCAGGTCGGCGGGTCCGGGTACTCGGCCTCGGCTTCGGCGAAGAAGGCGGCCGGCGTGTCGAGCCGGACCGTCGGCGATCCCTCCAGCGACCCGGTCCGCTCCGCCGCCGCCAGCATCTCCCGCGTCGGGCCACCGCCGCCATCCCCCCAACCGAAGGGCACCAGGGAGACCGTGCCGACGCCTTTCTCCCGGTAGTTGCGCTCCGCCCGGGCCAGGTCGGCCGCGCCGAGGTCGGAGTTGTAGGTGTCGACCGGCGGGAAGTGGGTGAGGATCCGGGTGCCGTCGATGCCCTCCCAGGAGAAGGTGGAGTGCGGCATCGCGTTGGTGGTGTTCCAGGACATCTTCTGGGTGAGCAGGTACGCGGCCCCGGCGGCGCGCGCGATCTGGGGGAGCGCGGCGGAGTAGCCGAAGGAGTCGGGCAGCCAGACCTCGGTGGTCTCGATGCCGAAGCGGTCGAGGAAGTAGCGCTTCCCGTGCACGAACTGCCGGGCCAGCGCCTCGCCGCCCGGCAGGTTCGTGTCTGACTCGACCCACATCCCGCCGACCGGCACGAACTGGCCGTCTCGCACCTTCTCGGTGATCCGGGCGAACAGCTCGGGGTAGTGCTGCTCGACCCAGGCGTACTGCTGGGCCGAGGAGCAGGCGAACCGGAAGTCCGGGTGCTCCTCGGCGAGGGCGACCACGTTGGCGAACGTGCGGGCGCACTTGCGCACGGTCTCGCGTACCGGCCACAGCCAGGCCGAGTCGAGATGGGCGTGGCCGACGGCGACCACCCCGTGCGCGCTCGCGGAGGCGGGCCGGCTGAGCACCGCGGTCAGCGCCGCCCGGCCGGCCGCTGCCCGGGCGCCGCCGTCCGCCGGGGCGTGATCGACGATCGCGGGCATCCGGTTGTTAGGGGCGATCGCGAGGAAGTCGGGCGCGAACTGCTCGCCCGCGCCGATGTTGACCGGCACGATGCGGTAGTCGAGCGCGGCTTCCTCGAGGAAGAG
>CAXTVE010000404.1:0-1528 GCA_964247485.1 uncultured Propionibacteriaceae bacterium | reverse complement strand
CGGACGCGGGCCGGCTGAGCACCTCGGGCAGTGCGGCCCGGCCGGCCGCGGCCGTGGCGCCGACGTCCTCCGGGTCGACGGCGTCCACCATCCGCGACAGCGCCAGCAGGATCTCCGCCCGGCGGCTGCCGCCCTCCGGCAGCTCGTGCATCAGCCCGGCCAGCGCCCGGATGTCCTGCCGCAGCGCCCAGACCGGGTGGTCGCGCAGCCCGACGTGCAGCTGCCGGACGACATAGAGGGGGTCCTCGCCCGCGGTGGCCAGGTCGCCGTACGGCGTGGGGCCCTGGCTGTGGCCGATGTCGGGGTTGGCGGCCGCCTCGACGTAGAGGTCGACGGGCCGGTCGGGGACCAGCGGGACGTGGTGGTTGAACGGTGAGACGGCCTTGAGGATCGTCCCGTCCGGCGCGTACGCCAGGCCCTCGGCCGAGAAGCCGGCCCCTTCGCCGAAGCCAAGGTCGACGACCAGCTCGGGGCTGGTGTCCGGGGGCAGCCCGTCGAACAGCACGGCGGGCGGCTCGGCCCGGGCGCGGAACCACGTCGTACCCCACGGCCGGCCCCACCGGGCGCCGACCGGGAACGGCGTGTACACCTGCCCGACCGCCTCGGCGAAGGGCACCGGCTCGCCCGGAGCCACCCAGTGGGTCAGGGTGACCGACCGGGTGTCGCGGTAGATCGCGGGCTCCAGCCGGTCGAGGACGAAGCGGTCCAGACGTTCGGTGAGCATCCGCCGCTGGTCGTGCATCCGCGCCTCCGTGGCCGAGCTCCTCGTCGGGTCCGCAACCCTAACGCGGAGCGGTGCGGCTCGCGGTGACCGCCCGGACGCGGCCGGCCGGGCGCAGCGTCATCGAGGCCGGGCCAACGGTGGGCGGACCGTCGGGCAGCCGGAGCCGCCAGGAGCGGCCCAGCACGGCCAGCATCGTCGAGGCCTCAACCCAGGCGAACTGGTCGCCGATGCACCGGCGCGGGCCGGCACCGAAAGGCAGGTAGGCACCGCGCGGCTGGCCGGGCGCCTTGAGGTCGAACGCGGCTTCCCCGTTGGCGTCGGTACGCAGCCAGCGGTCCGGCCGGAACCGCCCGGGCTCCGCCCACCAACGCGGGTCGCGGTGCAGCAGGGCGGGGCTGACCAGGCACATCGTGCCGATAGGCAACGGGCGTCCGCCCAGCCGGACCGGTTCCCGGACCCGGCGGCTGAACAGCCACGACGGCGGCCACAGCCGCAGTGTCTCGGCGAGCACCGCCCGAGTGCGGGGGAGCGCGTACGCCGGCCCGTCCCAGGTGCCCGCGGCCGGGACGGCGTCCCACTCGGCCTCCAGGCCCGCGCGCACCGCGGGGTCCCCGTCGATGGCGGCCAGGGCCCAGGTGAGCGCCATCGCCGTCGTCTCGTGCCCGGCCAGCAGCAGGGTCATCAGCTCGTCGCGGACCTCCGTCGCCGGGCGGGCGTCGCGCCGGGCGAGGACCGGCCCGTCGTGCCCCCCCGCCCGGTCGCCGACGACCTGCGCCCGCGCGGCCTGCGCCGCGCCGCTCCTGC
>CAXTVE010000403.1:0-2824 GCA_964247485.1 uncultured Propionibacteriaceae bacterium | reverse complement strand
CCCGAGGTCAGTGCGCTGACGCTCACCGCTCCCGCGCCACCGCCCACCGTGGTGGCGACCCAGGCTCCGGCGATGGCGCCCCAGGTCGACCCGGCCACCGTGCCGGCGCTGGACGAGAAGGTCGACGGCTTCCTGAGCACCCTGATGACCGCGCAGACCCGCTCCCCGGAGTTCGCCGCCCAGGCGGCCAACGTGCGCAGCATGGGCGACGCCGACATCCGGCGGGCGGCCGAGACGTCCAACCGGCTGCTGCAGGCCCCCGTCCGGGCGATCCGGGAGGGCGGCCTGGCCAGCGGGTCGAAGGTCGGCAACACGCTGCTCGAGCTGCGCCGTACGGTCGAGGACCTCGACCCGAGCCAGGCGACGGGGGTGCGCAAGTTCCTCGGGGTGATCCCGTTCGGGGACAAGATCGTCGACTACTTCCGCCGCTACGAGTCGGCCCAGGGCCACCTGAACGGCATCCTGCACAGCCTGCGCAACGGCCAGGACGAGCTGACCAAGGACAATGTCGCGCTCAACATGGAGAAGCAGAACCTGTGGGCGACCATGGGCCGGCTCAACTCCTACATCTACGTCGCCGAGCGTCTCGACGCCAAGCTCGTCGCCCAGATCAGCACCCTCGAGCTGACCGACCCGGACCGGGCCAAGGCGCTCAGCCAGGACGTGCTGTTCTACGTCCGGCAGAAGCACCAGGACCTGCTCACCCAGCTGGCCGTCTCCATCCAGAGCTACCTGGCCATCGACATCATCATCAAGAACAACATCGAGCTGATCAAGGGCGTCGACCGGGCCTCGACGACGACCATCTCGGCATTGCGCACCGCGGTGATCGTCGCGCAGGCCCTGGCCAGCCAGAAGCTGGTACTGGACCAGATCACCGCCCTGAACACCACGACCTCGGACCTGATCCAGCGCACCTCGGAGATGCTGCGCGACAACTCCGCCGCGATCCAGCAGCAGGCGGCGTCCTCGACCATCGGGCTCCCGCAGCTGCAGGCCGCGTTCGCCAACATCTACGCCACCATGGACTCGATCGACAGCTTCAAGACGAAGGCGCTGGACACCATGCAGACCACCATCACCACCCTGGAGGGCGAGGTCGTCAAGTCCCGCGAGTACCTCGACCGGGTCAGCCGGCACGACGCTCAGCTGGCCAGCGGCGCGCTGGACCTGGACGACGGCGGCGGACCGTCCCGCACCACCACCCTGCGCTGAGCCCTCACCCGACACACGTCAGCGCCATGGGACTCAAGGACTGGTTCGCCCGGATCACCGGCCGCGATGCCGCGACCCCGGTACCGCTGCCGGTCACTCCGTCGGCCCCCACCGAGGCCGACATCCTGGCCGCGCTGGACAAGGTGTCGACCATGGTCGCGGGTGGAGTCGTCCCCGCGGCGGTGGAGTCCCGGGTCCGGCGGGTGTCGACCACGGTGCGCGACACCATGCCGCGGCTGCGGAACGTCGGGCTGGGCAGCTCCGACGCGTACTCGGTGATGGCCACCGCGACCGACTACCTGCCCGAGGCGATCGGCGGCTACACCCGGCTGCCCCGGCGCTGGGCGGACTCCCGGCCGATCGAGAACGGCAAGACCTCGCTGATGCTGCTGATCGACCAGCTCGACCTGCTCGGCGCGACCATGGACAAGATCTTCGACGCCGTGGTCCGGGTCGATGCCGACGCGCTGATCGCGCACGGCCGCTTCCTGTCCGAGAAGTTCGGCCAGGCCTCATCGGGCGGCGGCCTCGATCTCGGCTCGTCCGGGCCACCCCCGCCGCCGCGCAGCAGCCTGGACCTGCCGTGACGGTCCGCGACGACGACGGCCGCAGCCTGACCGAGACCGTACGCGCCCACGCCGAGGCCGTCCGGGCCCAGCTGGCGCGGATCACCGCGCTGCGCGCCGCCGAGCCGGACATCGCCACGCCCCCGGTGGGCCTGAACCCACTGGACCTGGGCGCCCTGGACCCGTTGACCCCCGGCCGCTTCCCGGGGGTCGGCGCGGCGCCGCCCCTCGCCGACGCGAACGGCGTGCAGGATGTGTCTGGGACTACCCAGCACAATCCTGCACAGTCTCTGGCCGAGCCCCAGACCGCACTGGCCGCCGAGACCGAGAAGGACGAGCCGCCGGCCAAGACCCTCGAGGAGCTGCTCGCCGAGCTGGACGCACTCACCGGGCTGACCGAGGTCAAGGCCGAGATCCACCGGCAGACCGCGGTGCTGCGGGTCGAGGGGCTGCGGCAGCAGGCTGGGCTGAAGTCGGTGACCATCACCCGGCACCTGGTCTTCGTCGGCAACCCGGGCACCGGCAAGACCACCGTCGCCCGGCTGGTCGGCGGTATCTACCGGGCGCTCGGCCTGCTGTCCAAGGGCCAGCTGGTCGAGGTCGACCGCTCCGAGCTGGTCGCGGGCTACCTCGGCCAGACCGCGATGAAGACGGCCGAGGTGGTCGCCGAGGCTGCCGGCGGGGTGCTGTTCATCGACGAGGCCTACAGCCTGGCGGGTGATCAGTACGGCCAGGAGTCGGTGGACACGCTGGTCAAGGAGATGGAGGACCGACGCGACGACCTGGTGCTGATCGTGGCCGGCTACCCCGACCCGATGGTGCTGTTCATCACCCAGAACCCCGGGCTGGCCAGTCGCTTCCGGACCACCATCGAATTCGCCGACTACACCGACGACGAGCTCGTGGAGATCTTCTCCGGTCTGGCCGCCGCCGCCGACTACGACGTCGCCCCGGAGTGCCTGGACCGGTTCCGGATGATCCTGCTGGCCACCCCGCGGGGACCGAGCTTCGGCAATGGACGGTTCGCCCGCAACCTGCTGGAG
>CAXTVE010000402.1:0-2830 GCA_964247485.1 uncultured Propionibacteriaceae bacterium | reverse complement strand
GGTCTGGCCGCGATCCGCGTCCGGGACGGGGTGCCGGAGTCGGTCGAGCGCCTCGGTGTGGTGCTCGAGCCCGAGCAGAGCTGGGAGACGGCGGCGGGCAACGCCGGTGTCGAGGACCCGCGGGTGACCTGGATCCCGGTGCTGGGCCGGCACGTGATGACCTACGTCGCGTTCGGACCGCTCGGCCCGCGGACGGCCGTTGCGACCTCGACCGACCTACGGCACTGGGAGCGCCTTGGCCCGGTGGTCTACCACTGGGAGCCCGAGCCGGGCGTCGACCTGAACCTGTACCACAACAAGGACTGTGTCTTCTTCCCTGAACCCGTCACCGCCCCGGACGGCGTTCTGAGCCTGGCGGTGCTGCACCGGCCGATGGGTCTGTTGCGCCCGTTCCGCGGAGACGACAGTCCGACCGCGACCCCGCCGGGGCTGACGGAACGGCAGAGCATCTGGATCAGCTTCCTGCCGCTCGCGGACGTGCAACGCGACCGCCGGGCGCTGACGCTGTGGCGCGGCCACCGCTTCCTCGCCGGTCCGGAGTACTCGTGGGAGGCGCTGAAGGTCGGCGGAGGACCGCCGCCGCTGCGGGTGCCCGAGGGCTGGTTGGTGCTGCACCACGGCGTCACCGGGGTGATCGACTCGTCGGTGGCCCAGCAGCCCCGGGTGCACTACGCCGCCGGCGGGATGATCCTCGACGCCGAGAAGCCCTGGGAGGTCCTGCAGCGCAGCGAGGAGCCGCTGCTCGCGGCCGAGACCCCGCAGGAACGGCTCGGCGTCGTCCCCAACGTGGTCTTCCCCACCGCCATCGAGGAGATCGATGGCACCCACTTCGTCTTCTACGGCATGGCCGACTCCGCCATCGGGGTCGCACGACTGGTTCGGAGGAACCCATGATCGGAGCTCGGAGAGCCCTCAGCGTGCTGCTGGTGCTGTTCGTCGTCGGGGCCGGCCTGGTCGGCCCGCCCCGCGCGGCCGCCCGGGTGGCGACGGTGACCAACACCGCCCACCTGGACTTCCTGCTGGACGAGGTGTCACCCGACGCCGTGCCCGGCCACACCACCTACCGGCTGGGCGCCGAGCCCGACCTGGTCATGCCGTGGACCTACGCCGACGCGCGGCCGGGCGGGGCGTTCGAGAGGGGGGGCGGCGGGACCTTTGACCCGGCGACCGGGGACTACACCCAGGGGGCGTTCAACACCGACGACATCGCCCGCGCCGCCGTGGTCTACCTGCGGCACTGGGAGCAGACCGGCAGCCGGGCCAGCCGGACGGCGGCGTACCAGCTGCTCCGCTCGGTCGCCTACATGCAGACCGTCTCCGGCCCGAACGCGGGCCGGTCGGTGCTGTGGATGCAGTCCGACGGCGACCTCAACCCGAGCGCGGAGCCGGTCGAGCTGCCCGACCCCTCCGACTCCGGGCCCAGCTACTGGCAGGCCCGCACCGTCTGGGCGTACGGGGAGGGGTACGCGGCGTTCCGCCAGGCCGACCCGGCGTTCGCCCGGTTCCTCCGGGACCGGATGCGGCTGACGCTGCGGGCGCTGAGCCGCGACGTGCTCGACGACTACGGTCGCCTCGCCCGGGCCGACGGCGTCCGGGTGCCGGCCTGGCTGATCACCAACGGCACCGACGCCACGTCCGAGGCCGTCCTGGGGCTGAGTGCGTACGTCGCGACGGCGCCGCGCGACGAGGTGGCCCGGCGGGCACTGAGCCAGTTCGCCCGCGGCATCGCGGAGATGGCGGCGGGGGACAACCGGCACTGGCCGTACGGGGCGGTGCTGCCGTGGACGGAGTCGCGGACGCTCTGGCACGCCTGGGGCTCGCAGCTGTCCGCAGCCCTGGCCCGCAGCTCCGACGCCCTGGACCGGCCGGCCCTGCTGCGGCCGGCCATCACCGAGGCCGTCAGCTTCGACCCGACGTTGCTGACCGCGGGCGGGGCGGACAACGGCTGGCTGCCGGCGCCGATCGAGCGGGTGCAGATCGCGTACGGGGTCGATTCGCGGGTCCAGTCGCTGCTGGCGGTCGCCGACGTGGGGAACCGTCAGGTGGCCCGTGACCTGGCTGGTCTGGAGGCCGCGTGGTTCTTCGGCGCCAACCGGGCCGGGCGGCCGATCTACGACATCCGGACGGGGGTGACCTACGACGGCCTGGAGGCGGACGGCCGGATCAACCCCAACAGTGGGGCGGAGAGCACCATCCACGGCTTGCTCACCATGCTCGCGCTCGACGCGCACCCCGCGGTCCGGGCCCGGGCGACGGGCCTGACCACGGTGGTCAGCCGCGACGGGCTCCGGGTGGTCGAGGCCGAGGCGGCGCTGACCACCACGGGCCGGGTGGTCACGCCCGAGTCCGCCTGGACCGGTGAGTCCGCCTACAGCGGCGGCAGCTATCTTGAGCTCGATCCCGGTGAGACGGCAACGCTGGACCTGGGCACGACCCGGCAGCGCAGCCTGGTGGAGCCGGTGGTCTGGCAGGAGGAGAACGGCACCGCCCGGTCCACCTGGCGTCAGGGGGGTCGCGAACTCGGCACGCTCCGGCACCGGGTGGGCGCGCAGGGCATCACCGCCGTTCCGGGCGCCCTGCTGCCCCAGCTGCTGCCGCGCGAGGTCAGGCCCGCCGCGGGTCCGGTGCAGGTGCGGGCCCAGCGCGACCAGGTCGGACTGGACGCGCTGCTGGTCCGGCCGATCGTGTCCCGGATCAGCCTGTCCGGGTCCGCTGGGACGACGTCGCTGCTGCACTCGGCCTCGACCCGGACCGAGTCGCCGGTCGTCGGTGTCGCCGGTGTCGTGCTGCATGGCGGGGCCGAGCGCGCGTTCGGCGGCTGAGATCTCGT
>CAXTVE010000401.1:0-2838 GCA_964247485.1 uncultured Propionibacteriaceae bacterium | reverse complement strand
CCGGGGGGGAGAGACCGCGGACAGCGGGTTCCTGCGCTAGGTCGTGGGGGGGGGGGCCCGCCGCTACCCGGGCGGCGTTCCGCTCGAGGTCCGCGAGCGGGCCGACTTCGAGACCAAGGTCATCATCTCGATGGGCTTCGCCGGGTACTTCCTGGTGGTCGCCGACTTCATCAACTGGGCCAAGGAGAACGGCATCCGGGTCGGCCCGGGCCGCGGGTCGGGCGCCGGCTCGATCGCCGCGTACGCGATGCGGATCACCGATCTCGACCCGCTCGTGCACGGGCTGATCTTCGAGCGCTTCCTCAACCCCGACCGGGTCTCCATGCCCGACTTCGACATCGACTTCGACGAGCGTCGGCGGGGCGAGGTGATCCGCTACGTCACCGAGAAGTACGGCGAGGACCGGGTCAGCCAGATCGTCACCTACGGCACGATCAAGGCCAAGCAGGCGGTCAAGGACGCCTCCCGCGTGCTCGGCTACCCCTTCGGCATGGGGGAGAAGCTGACCAAGGCGATGCCGGCGCCCGTGATGGGCAAGGACGTGCCGCTGGCCAAGATCTTCGACGCGTCCGACAAGCGTTACGGCGAGGGCGGGGAGTTCCGCGCCCTCTACGAGTCGGACGCCGAGGTCAAGACCGTGGTCGACACCGCGCTCGGCCTGGAGGGCCTGAAGCGGCAGTGGGGGGTGCACGCCGCCGGGGTGATCATGTCCTCCGACCCGCTGATCGACATCATCCCGATCATGCGCCGGGAGCAGGACGGCGCGATCATCACCCAGTTCGACTACCCGACGTGCGAGTCGCTCGGCCTGATCAAGATGGACTTCCTCGGGCTGCGCAACCTCACCGTGCTCGACGACGCGGTCGCCAACATCCGGCTGAACCGGGGCGCCGACCTCGTGCTGGAGGATCTCGCGCTGGACGACCCGGCGACGTACGCGCTGCTCGGCAGCGGCCACACGCTCGGGGTGTTCCAGCTCGACGGCGGGCCGATGCGCTCGCTGCTGCGGCTGATGCGGCCGGACAACTTCGAGGACATCTCCGCGGTGCTGGCCCTCTACCGGCCGGGTCCGATGGGCGCGGACAGCCACACGAACTACGCGCTGCGCAAGAACGGCCGGCAGGAGATCACCCCGATCCACCCGGAGCTGGCCGAGCCGCTGGCCGAGATCCTGGGCACCACGCACGGGCTGATCGTCTACCAGGAGCAGGTGATGGCCATCGCCCAGAAGGTGGCGGGCTTCACCCTCAGCCAGGCCGACAACATGCGCCGGGCCATGGGCAAGAAGAAGAAGGAGATCCTGGACGCGGAGTTCGTGCCGTTCTCCGCCGGGATGCGGGAGAACGGGTACGCCGACGCCGCGATCAAGGCGCTGTGGGACATCCTGGTGCCGTTCTCGGACTACGCGTTCAACAAGGCCCACACCGCGGCGTACGGACTGGTGGCCTACTGGACCGCCTACCTCAAGGCCAACTTCCCGGGCGAGTTCATGGCCGCGCTGCTCACCTCGGTGGCCGACGACAAGGACAAGATGGCGCTCTATCTCGGGGAGTGCCGCCGGATGGGCATCTCGGTGCTGCCGCCGGACGTCAACGAGTCGGCCGCCAACTTCACGCCCGTCGGCGTCGACATCCGGTTCGGGCTGACCGCGGTGCGCAACGTCGGGCACAACGTGGTCGACGGGATCGTGGCCGGCCGCGAGGAGCACGGCAAGGCGCGGGACTTCGGCGAGTTCCTCGACCACGCCCCGCTGGTCGTGTGCAACAAGCGGGTCATCGAGTCGCTGGTCAAAGCCGGGGCCTTCGACTCGATGGGGCACTCGCGGCGGGCGCTGATCAGCTGCTTCGACAGCCGGGTCGACGCCGTGCTCGACCTCAAGCGCAACGCGGCCATCGGGCAGGACGACCTCTTCGGCGGCGACGCCGAGGTGTCGGTGGGTCTGGACCCGGTGCCGGATCTGCCCGACTGGGACAAGCGGACCAAGCTGGGCTTCGAGCGGGAGATGCTGGGGCTCTACGTCAGCGACCACCCGCTGCAGGGCCTGGAGCACGTGCTGGTCGCCGAGCGGGACGTCGGCATCGGTGAGCTGGTCACCGACGACGGGCCGCGGGAGGGCATGGTGACCATCGCCGGGATGATCACCGCCGTCAACCGCAAGACGACCAGGCGGGGTGACCTGTGGGCCGTCTTGACGGTGGAGGACCTGGAGGCCTCGATCGAGGTGCTGCTGTTTCCCAAGGCCTACGAGCAGGTCGCCACCGTGCTGGCCACCGACACGGTGGTCAAGGTCAAGGGCCGGGTCAAGGTCGACGACGACGCGGTGTCCCTCAACGCCTCCGAGCTCACCCTGCCCGACGTCTCCGAGGCGCCCAGCGGGCCCGTGGTCATCTCGATGCCGGCGGTCCGCTGCACCCCGGCGGTGCTCGACCAGCTGCGGGAGGTGCTCGGCGCGCACCCCGGGATGACCGAGGTGCAGGTCCGGCTGCTCAAGGCCCAGGGCACCCTGGTCGCCCGGCTGCCGCGGCACCGGGTCACCCCGTCACCCCCCCTGATGGCCGACCTCAAGGCACTGCTCGGGCCCTCGTGCCTCGCTCCGTGAGCGCCGTCCGGGTGCTGGCGTTCGTCGCACTCGGACTCGGCCTGGGCGCGCTGGCCGGGGTCGCCTGGTGGGCCCTGGTCGACCTGCCGGCGTACACGGTGCAGACCGACGGTGGCGCCGGGATCAACGAGCGTGGCCTGGCCGAGTTCGCGGCCGGGGACGCGTGGTTCTGCGCGATCGGGCTGGTGGCCGGGCTGGGCATCGGCGTCGTCGGCTGGCGCGCGCTGAAGGGGCTGGGG
>CAXTVE010000400.1:0-2841 GCA_964247485.1 uncultured Propionibacteriaceae bacterium | reverse complement strand
CGCTCGGCTGGCTCGCCGGCCCGCTGCAGCCCGCCAGCAGCAGTCCTGCGCACAGCGTGCCCACCCACAGCCGCTGGTCGCTCGCCCTCGTCACGGCCCCAGTGTGGCCGGGTGGACCAAGGCGCGGGCGGTCGGCGCTCGCCCGTGTGTCGTCGGCGCAGTGCGACGGTTCGAGGGGGTCGGCCCCCTCGCGAGGTCACAGATGCAGGTCCGCGGCGGCGAGGGCCTCGATCGTCTCCGGCTCACCGACCAGCTTGATCTCCGCGCCCGCCCGGCGGCCGTTCGCGTAGAGCATCAGCTCGCTGGGCGGACCGACCAGCGTCACGATGCTGCTGCCGCTCACGGCCCGGATCGTCTCCGGCTCGCCCTCCGGGCCGACCGACGCCAGCCGCTCCAGCACCACCCCGACCGGTACCCGACGGAACCAGGCGCGCCCCAGCAGCTTGAGCCGGCGCCACATCCACTCCTCGACCTCGGGGCCCAGGTCGCGGGCCGGCTGCGGATGCTCGCCCGCCCGCCGGACGTCCTCGTGGTGGACGAAGAACTCGGTGGTGTTGGCCCCCTCGTCAACCCCGGGGATGGCGAAGATCGAGAACCGGGCGGGCCCGTTGCGGATGCGATCGACCAGCTCCGGGAAGTCCCAGCGCTGCCGGACCTCGGCCATCCGGCGCTCGGCGAGGCCGGACAGGGGCTTGGCGACGATGCCGCTGGCGCCCAGGGGATCGTTCTCCCGGATCCACAGGTGCGCGGCCAGGGCGTGGGCATCCCAGCCGGTGCACAGCGTCGGGGCGTCGGGTCCCACCTGGTCCAACAGGGCACAGAGGTCCGCGCGCTCCGACTGGGCGAAGGTCATGGGCGCCAAGCCTAGTGGGCGCCATCGGGGACAATGGGCCTCATGCCCGACGCGCCCCCCACCGAGCAGGCCCTCGATCCGGCTGTCGCCGGCCTGCTCAAGCGTGACCCCGCCGGCCTCGTCCCGGCGATCATCCAGGAGGAGCAGAGCGGGGCGGTGCTGATGCTCGGCTGGATGGACGACGTGGCGCTGCACCGCACCCTGACCACCGGCCGGACCACCTTCTTCTCCCGCAGCCGCAACACCTACTGGACCAAGGGCGAGACCTCCGGCCACCGGCAGTGGGTTCGTGGGGTCGCGCTCGACTGCGACGGCGACACGCTGCTGGTCACCGTCCGGCAGGAGGGGGCCGCCTGCCACACCGGCGACCGGACCTGCTTCGACGCCAGGAAGCTGCAGTGACCGCCGTCCGGCCGAGCCTGGAGGAGTTCCGCGCGCAGGCCCCGACCCGCCGGGTGATCAGCGTCTACCGCCGTCTGCTGGCCGACGCCGAGACCGCGATTGGGCTCTACGCCAAGCTGGCCCGCAACCGACCGGGCAGCTATCTGCTGGAGTCCGCGGAGCAGGGGGTGTGGTCGCGCTACTCCTTCATCGGCGTCCGCGCCGCCGCCACCCTGACCGAGCGCGACGGCCTGGCCGTCTGG
Organism: uncultured Propionibacteriaceae bacterium; assembly: GCA_964247485.1. Classification (GTDB taxonomy): domain Bacteria; phylum Actinomycetota; class Actinomycetes; order Propionibacteriales; family Propionibacteriaceae; genus Microlunatus. The sequence continues at coordinate 1,344 of CAXTVE010000400.1, read as the reverse complement.
ACCGGTCACGTCCCGGTCGGGTTGCCCGAGGGCGGCGACCCGCTGGCCGCGGTGCGGGCGACCCTCGAACAGCTGCACACCCCGCGGGCCCAGGACCTGCCGCCCTTCACCTCGGGCCTGGTCGGCTACCTGAGCTACGACGCCGTACGCCGGCTCGAGCTGCTGCCCGACGGGAACGTCGACGACCTGCGCATCCCCGAGCTCACCTTCCTGCTGGCCTCCGACCTCGCGGTGCTCGACCACCACGCCGGCGAGGTCTGGCTGGTGGCCAACGCGATCAACTACGACGCGTCGGACGAGCGGGTCGACGAGGCGTACGCCGACGCGGTCGCCCGGGTCGACGCGATGACCGCGCTGCTCGCCCAGCCGACGCCGTCGGCCGTGGTGTCGGCCTCCTTCGACGGCACGGCGCCGATCCGGCGGCAGCGGACGTCGGCGGAGTTCCAGGGAGCCGTGTCGGCCGCGGTCGAGGAGATCCGGGCCGGCGAGGCCTTCCAGGTGGTGGTCAGCCAGCGTTTCGAAGTGGACACCACCGCCGACGCCTTGGACGTCTACCGGGTGCTGCGGCTGACCAACCCGAGCCCCTACATGTACCTGCTGCGGCTGGACGGCTTCGACATCGTCGGCTCCAGCCCCGAGGCGCTGGTCACGGTGACGGACGGGTCGGTCGTCACCCACCCGATCGCCGGCTCCAAGCCGCGGGGCGGCACACCGGCGGAGGACGCGGCCCTGGAGACCGAGCTGAGAAGCGACCCCAAGGAGCGGGCCGAGCACGTGATGCTGGTCGACCTCGGCCGCAACGACCTGGGCCGCGTCTGCCGGCCGGGGACGGTCGAGGTGGTGGAGTTCATGGACGTCCGCCGCTACAGCCACATCATGCACCTGGAGTCGACCGTGACCGGCCAGGTCGCCCAGGACCGCACGGCGCTCGACGTGCTGCTCGCCGCATTCCCGGCGGGCACCCTGTCCGGCGCACCGAAGGTCCGCGCGATGGAGATCATCGACGACCTGGAAGTGTCTCGCCGCGGGCTCTACGGCGGGGTGGTCGGCTACCTCGACTTCGCCGGCAACGCCGATGCGGCCATCGCCATCCGCACCGCGGTGCTGCGCGACGGAGTGGCCTACATCCAGGCCGGTGGGGGGATCGTGGCCGACTCGGACCCGCCGACGGAGGATGCGGAGAGCCAGCACAAGGCCGCCGCCGTGGTCCGGGCCATCTCGGTGGCCCAGAGCTTCTCAGGCGTCGGGTGAGCGGGCGGGCGATCGCGTACGCGGCCATGGCGGCCAGCACGACCGCGAGCAGCGCGAGCGACGTCGCCCGTACCTGGCGGCCCAGGCTGTTGT
>CAXTVE010000399.1:0-2850 GCA_964247485.1 uncultured Propionibacteriaceae bacterium | reverse complement strand
GGACCCTGGTCGTGGTGCTGGCGGCAGCGTGCTCGCCGGGCTCGGACGGTGGTGGGGGCGCGGGTTCGTCATCGGCCCCGGCGTCGCCGGCGCCGGTGACGACGACGAGTCCGCCACCGAGTCCGACGGAGCCCCCGGCGCTGTCCGTGGAGGAGTATCGAGCGGTCGTGGTCAAGGCCATGAAGCCGCTTGCGTCGACCCTGGACCGGCTGGACAACGCGAAGAAGTACCCCGGCCTGGAGAGCAAGGTCAACGCCGCCGGCAACGCGGCCGGGGAGGCTGCCCTTCCGCTGAGCCGGGTCGACCCGCCGGCCGAGCTCGTGCAGCCGAACGCGAACCTGGTCACCGCTCTCGAGGCCTTCGAGAGCAAGCTCGGCAGCGTCAGCTCGGAGGTCGACGACCGGACCCAGTGCACAGGCGCGGTGGTCCGGGCCGGCCTGGGTGACTCCAAGGCGACGGCCTCCCTCCGCAAAGCCGTGGCCGCGGTGTACGACCAGCTGCCGGGTGACGAGCCCGCCCTGAGGCTGCCGACCGCCGACGAGAAGGTCGGCGATCGTCCCTCCACCGGCACGTACCTGGTAGACATCAACCGCAACGCACGGGCCAAGCTCACGATCGAGAACGGCGGGTCCAGCGATGTCGTGGTGACGCTCACCAAGGGGAGGAACCCCGACATCTCGGTCTTCGTCCGCAAGGGCCGGGACCACACCGTGCGCGGGGTGCCCGACGGGACCTACGCGATCTTCTACCGCTACGGCGGCACCTGGGACGACACCGCGCGCGGCTTCGGTCGGAACTGCTCGTTCTCCAAGTTCTCGAACCCGCTGAAGTTCGAGACGCAGCGCAGTGCCAGCAGGATCACCTGGCAGGACTGGACCATCACGCTCGATCCTGTGCTGGGCGGCAACGCTCCCACCGAGGACGTCGACCCGGACGACTTCCCAGACTCCTGACGGCGGGCCCTGGGAGGCGCAACCAGTACGGCCAGACCTGCGCGTCGAAGCGCACCCACCAGTCGTTCTGGGACTCCGTCTACGGCCGGGCCTTCGGCACCGCCGCACTGTTGAGCAGCATCGTCCGGGTCGACCCTGCGGCGCCGCTACCGTGAACGAAGCAGGACGCTGGCGCGGGTAACGGTGGGTGTCTGGCTAGGGGGGCCACGGGAGCCTGGCGGCGGTCGTGAGTCGGTCGGCCAGTTCGACGACGAGGCCGCGGAGCTCAGCTGGCCGCTCGATCACGAACGGCCGGTCGAGCGACGCCAGCACCGGGGGCACCCAGTCGAGCCGCTCCGCATGAAGCTCGATCCGGAACCAACTGCCGGTCTCAGCACCTGCTTCAGGCGGCGCCGCCACCTCCTCCAGCACGGCGATGCTGGCCGGAAGTCGGGCGCGGATCTGCTCGGTCGTTCCCTGGATCCGCAGAATGACGACGTACCGGTAGGGGGCCTGAGCCAGCCCGGACAGGACCCGCTGCGCAGGATCCAGCCCGGCGGGGAGCTCGAAGGAGCCGGGCGAGGTCCTTGCGTCGGCGATGCGGTCGAGTCGGAACGTACGGTCTTCGCCGATCTGGGGATCCGCGCCTGTGACGTACCACCGGCGTCCGTGCGCGACCAGCCCATACGGGTGCAGGATGCGCTCGCTGCGCCGTCCCCCACCATCGACGTACTTGATCGAGACCGGCCGGTGATGATGCACCGCGTCGGCGATCGTGAGCAGGACCTCGGTGTCCGGCACCGAGACCGGGTCGGGCGGAGCGGTGAAGGCCAGCGATTCGAGCACGGTGTCGAGCTTGCGGGCGAGCCGCTCGGGCAGCACACGACGGATCTTGGCCGCTGCCGTCTCGCTCGCCGTGCCCGTCGTGCTCATCAGCCCCGCCCGGCGGCCGGCAACCAGGCCGAGCAAGACGGCGAGCGCTTCGTCGTCGCTGAGCATGAGTGGAGGCAGGCGATATCCGGAGGCCAGCCGGTATCCGCCATAGCGGCCGCGCACCGATGTGACGGGTACATCGAGGTCGATCAGATGGTCGACGTACCGCCGCACCGTGCGCTCGTCGACCTCGAGGCGATCCGCCAGCTCCGCCAACGTGCGGACGCCCCCGGACTGAAGGAGTTCCAGCAGAGTCAGCACGCGGGCAGTCGGTCGGGCCATGCGTATCAGTATCTCGGACATACCGGGCGGTTATTGTCCAGTATTTGGCCTATCGTCCATGGAAGACAAGGTCAGCAACCAAAAGGAGAGATCACCATGGACTTCGTCTCAATCCGCATCATCACCGACAACGTGGCGCGGCTCGTCGAGTTCTACGAGCGCATCACCGGTGTGCCGGCCAGCTGGTCGAACGAGAACTTCGCCGAGCTCCGGACGACCCATGCCACTCTCGCGATCGCCAGCACCCGCACTGTTCCGCTGTTCGCGCCCGGCAGCGCCCGGCCGGCCGACAACCACACCGTCATCCTCGAGTTCCTCGTGGCTGACGTGGACGCCGCGTACAAGAACTTGACCGGCGTCGTCGAGGACTTCGTCAACGAGCCCACCACCATGCCGTGGGGAAACCGGTCGTTGATCCTCCGCGATCCCGACGGCAACCTCGTCAACTTCTTCACCCCCGTCACCCCCGCGGCCCAAGAGAAGTTCGCCGGCTGATGACAGCGGAGCCTTGGCCCAGTCCTCTACCGCTGTGCGGGCCCTGAAGACACAGGAGACCGGTGGCCCCCGAACGGGGGGGCTCGGAATCGGTGGCCCCGCCAGGGCCGGAGCGTCTCGCCCTGTGGTGGCGGAGGTGGCGGGATTTGAACCCGCGATGGGCTTTAAGACCCAAACCCGCTTAGCAGGCGGGCGCCATAGACCGGAC
>CAXTVE010000398.1:0-2854 GCA_964247485.1 uncultured Propionibacteriaceae bacterium | reverse complement strand
TGGCCCGCGAGGGCATGACGATGCTGGTGGTCACCCACGAGATGGGCTTCGCCCGGCGGGCGGCGAACCGCGTGGTGTTCATGGACGGCGGCGAGATCGTCGAGGACGCGTCGCCGGACCAGTTCTTCACCGCGCCGCGCAGCGACCGGGCCAAGGACTTCCTCGGCAAGATCCTCACCCACTAACGGACCACAGGAGAATCCATGAAGCTGCGCCACCTCGCGGCGGGGCTGCTCGTCAGCACCCTCGCCCTCACCGCCTGCGGCCGGGAGGGTGCCCCGGGCGCGGAGAGCTCGGGGGTGACGCAGAGCGCCGCCGCCGGCGTCACCGTCGACGGCTCGCCGACCTTCCAGGCGATGCAGCAGCGCGGCAAGGTCATCATGGGCGTGCGCAGCGACCAGCCCGGCCTCGGCTTCCAGGACGCCACCACGGGCCAGTACACCGGTTTCGACGTGGAGATCGCCCGCCTGGTGGCCGCCCAGCTCGGCTACGGCCCCGACAAGATCGAGTACAAGGTCGTGCCGTCGGCCGCCCGCGAGGACACCATCGAGCGCGGCGAGATCGACTACATGGTCGGCACCTACACGATCAACGACAACCGCAAGGAGCGCGTCTCGTTCGCCGGCCCGTACTACGTGGCCGGGCAGAGCCTGCTGGTGCGCAGCGCCGACACCGCGATCACCAGCAAGGACACGCTCAAGGGCAAGAAGGTCTGCTCGGTGACCGGCTCCACGCCGATCCAGCGGGTCAAGGACCAGCAGCTCACCGAGCCGGAGAACATCGTCGAGTTCCAGAACTACAGCCAGTGCGTCGACCAGCTGATCAACAACCAGGTCGACGTGGTCACCACCGACGACGCCATCCTCAAGGGCTTCGCCGCCCAGCAGCCCGACAAGCTCAAGGTCGTCGGCGACACGTTCTCGACCGAGCCCTACGGCGTCGGTCTGAAGAAGGACGACAGCGCGCTGCGCAACAAGGTCAACGACATCCTGGCCGGCGCCGAGTCGGACGGGACCTGGAAGAAGATCTACGACGCGACGCTGGGTAAGTCCGGTTCGCCGGCCGAGCCGCCGGCACTCGAGAGGTACTGACTCGGCTGACTGCGGGGTGGGTCGCCAGGCGGCCCACCCCGTAGTCGTCTGGAGATCCGGAGAGGGACCGCATGAACGTCCTGCTCGAGAACCTCGGCCTGTACGGCTCGGCGTTCGTCGGCACCATCGAGCTGTTCCTGGTCGCCGCCGTCGGGTCGCTGCTCGGCGGCACGCTGCTCGCCGGGATGCGGGTCAGCCCGGTGCCGATCCTGCGCGCCTTCGGGGCCGGCTACGTCAACGTCGTGCGCAACACACCGCTGACGCTCGTGTTCTTCTTCTTCGCCTTCGCCTACCCGCGCCTGGAGATCGCCGACCTGTCGTTCTTCGCCCGGGCCTGCGTCGCGCTGATCATCTACACCTCGGCGTTCGTCTGCGAGGTGGTCCGGTCCGGGGTGAACACCGTGCCGGTCGGTCAGGCCGAGGCCTCCCGCGCGCTGGGCTTCACCTTCGGCCAGACCCTCGGCACGGTCGTCATGCCGCAGGCGCTGCGCTCGGTCGTCCCGCCGCTGACCAGCATCGAGATCGCGCTGCTGAAGAACACGACGATCGCGGCCGGGTTCTCGGTGTTCGAGGCGGGCGGGATCTACCAGAACCTCTCGGAGCGGGGCTACAACGTGCTGGTCGGGCTCCTCTGGGTGGCGCTGGGCTTCCTGATCCTGGTCGTCCCGCTGACGCTGCTGCAGCGCCGGCTCGAGCAGCGCTGGAGCGTGGCCCGGTGAGCGAGTTGGCGAGCGAACAACTGTCACCGCGCCGGCGGGCAGTGCCGACCGAGCGCAGCGAGGGAGAGCGATGACCGCTGTTCTCTACGACGCGCCCGGTCCCCGGGCCCGGCGGCGCAACCTGCTCCTCGGCGCCGTCGGCACGCTCCTGCTGGTGGGTGTGACCGGCTTCGTGGTCTACCGCTTCACCGTCACCGGCCAGTTCGACGGCCGGGTGTGGGAGTGGATCGAGTTCAAGAACATCCAGCTCCTGCTGCTCGACGGCCTGCTCAACACGCTGCGCGCGTTCGCGCTCGCCGCGGTGCTGGCGCTGCTGCTCGGGGCGGTGCTCGCGGCGGGCCGGCTGTCCGACCACCCGTGGATCAGCCGGCCGTCGGCGTCGGTGGTGGAGTTCTTCCGCGCCGTCCCGCTGCTGATCCTGATCTTCATCCTGTACTTCGGGGTGTCCCGCGGGATCGGGCTGAGCGTCTCGGCGTTCACCGCGCTCGTGCTGGGGCTGATGCTCTACAACGGCTCGGTGCTCGCCGAGGTGTTCCGGGCGGGTGTGGTGTCGCTGCCGCGCGGGCAGCGCGAGGCGGCGTACGCGCTGGGCCTGCGCAAGACCCAGGTGATGACGAACGTCCTGCTGCCCCAGGCCTTGCGGCTCATGCTGCCCACGATCGTCAGCCAGCTCGTGGTGGTGCTCAAGGACACCGCACTCGGCTTCCTGATCCTCTACCCCGAGCTGCTCTACCAGGCGCGCTTCCTGGGCAGCCAGGGCCAGCTGGGCTCGCCGATCCTGCAGGTGGCGCTGGTCGTCGCGGTCATCTACATCGCGATGTGCCTGCTGCTGGCCCAGCTCGCGAACTACCTGGAGCGCCGCACGCGCACGCGGCGGACCACCCCGCCCGGGAAGGCCGCCGAGCAGGCCGACGCGGAGTTGGTGGGCGCCTGACGAGTCGGGGCCTCGCCGACCTAGTAGCGGTGCAGCTGATGCGGACGGGGCCCGTGCTGCGACCGCAGCAGCGCCCCCGCCATCGGGATGAGCAGGAAGAACACGAAGTG
>CAXTVE010000397.1:2111-2873 GCA_964247485.1 uncultured Propionibacteriaceae bacterium | reverse complement strand
GGCCCCCGGCGGCACGAAACCGGGCTGATCCGCGGCCGCCACCTCGCCGTCGGTCCCGGTCACCACCTCCTCGCCGGCCTTGAGCCCGCGGGTCACCTCGGTCAGCCGGTCTCCGGCCAGGCCCACCCGGACCGCCCGGGTCTGGGGGCGACCGGTGGCGTCGAGCACCGAGACGGTGCGGCCGCCGTCGGAGGTCGTGATCGCCGTGGCAGGGATGGCGAGCACGTTCCGGCGCCGCTGCACCGTGATGGCGCCGGTCACCGTCATGCCGACCCGCGCCTTCCCCGGCCAGTCCCCGCCGCGCAGCAGGGTGTCGTAGGTCTGCACGCCGGATGCGGTCGTCGCGGTCGGGGCGATCGAGCTCACCCGGAGCCGGAAGGCCTGACCGGTCCCGTTCAGCTCGACCCGGGCCGACTGTCCGGTCGCCACCCGGGCCACGTCGTACTCGCTCACCTCGAGCGCCACGCGCCGGCCGCCCACGCCCATCGTCACGACCTGGCCGGCCGTCGCGCCCTCCGCCGTCAGCAGGCTGCGGACCACGCCGTCGAAGGGTGCCCTGACCCGGCTTGCGTCGCCGTCGCCGTCCTCCACGACGGCGAGGACGTCGCCCTCCTCGACCTCGCTGCCGACCCGCACGCGCAGGTCGGTGGTGAGGTAGCCGCGAGCCGCCGTGGCGCTGCCGACCTTGGTGCCGGCCCGCTCGGTCAGCGTGGGGTCGGCGCCGGGCACGACCGCGTAGGTCCAGGTGTCGACCACCCGCCC
>CAXTVE010000397.1:0-2101 GCA_964247485.1 uncultured Propionibacteriaceae bacterium | reverse complement strand
TCACGTCGGTCTGCACCACCGTCTCGGTCAGATAGCGGGGTGTCGTCGGCGGCGCCACCCGGGCCACCACCAGCGGGGTCGCCACGGCACCGACCGCCAGCACCCCGACGGCGATGAGCGCCGCCCGTGTTCGTGTCTTCATCCGGCCTCCTCTGCTAGATACTTACCGAGGTAACTATATGTGGACTGGGGCAGAATGACCGCCATGGCAACCCCGGCTGCACCCCGGTCCCCGTTCGGGGGTTTCCCTGGCCGGCCGGGTCCACAGCCGTTCCCGTTCCTGCCGTTCCACGAGGGCACCACGGCACTGCCGCCGCGGCCGCCGGGCGGGAAGTTCCCGGTCGAGATGGTGCCCGCCGACATGCTGCCGGTGCTGGCGGCCGGCGCCCTGTCGGTGGTCAGCCAGATGTTCCGGCGCTGGAACTCCCGCTCGGTGGAGGCCGACTGGGGGATGACCGGTCCCCGCGTCACGGTGCTGGTGATGCTCGTCCAGGCCCGGTCGCTGACCATGGGGGAGATCGCCGGCGCACTCGAGGTCACGCCGCGGGCGGTGACCCGGCTGGTGGACGGGCTGGAGGCCGACGGCTACGTCATCCGAGGCCGCGATCCGCAGGACCTCCGGGTCGTGCACGTGACCTGCACGGCCAAGGCCCTGACGCTGGCCGAGGAGCGGATGCCGGAGCTCACCGACCGGATGGCCCGGCTGTTCGAGGGCTTCAGCGCGGAGCAGCTCCGCGGTTACGTTGAGGTGATCACCACCGTCGGCGAACGGCTCCGCTCCGACCTCGAGCCCAGCGGCGACGCGGAGGCGTAGCCCTCCCTCCGCAGATGTGAGGTTTCCGGGCACCCGACCGGGTCCAACCGACCGGGAACCTCACAACCGTGAGAAGTTGTCCACAGATCTCGGTCAGCCCCTGTCCGTGGGTCGACCGGAACTCCGAGGCTTCCGGCATGGTCTCGTCGTTCGAGTGGGAGCTGGCCACGGCGCAGCGCCCGCGCAGCCTGGCCGAGCTGGCCGTCCGGGGCGTCACGGCGGAGATGACCCGGAGCCGCCGGTGGCGCCGGTCGTCGCGCGGCTATTTCGTGCCGGCGGATGCGCCGGAGACCACGACCCAGCGCATCCTCGGGGCCGGCCCGCTCGTGCCCCCCGGTGGCGCGCTCGCCGGGTGGGCCGCCGCGTACGCGCTGGGAACCGACTTCCTCGACGGCCGACACCCGGTCACGATGGCGACCCTGCCGGTACCGGTCCACCTCGGCCCTCACCTGGCCCGCATCGCCCCGACCGGGCTCCACTTCCACCGCGAGCGACTTCTGCCGCAGCACGTGACGCGGGTCCTGGGGCTGCCGGTGACGACACCGTTGCGCACGGCCTTCGACGGCGGCCGCTGGGCGCCGGACCTGGTCGAGGCGGTGGTCTTCCTCGATCTGCTCGGCCATGCCCTGGAGCTGGACCTCGCCGACCTCGTGCCGTGGTGCGCGCCGGGGGAGCGGTGGCCCGGGGTCAAACAGCTCCGGCAGGCCCTGACGCTGGCCGATGCGGGCAGCGAGAGTCCCTGGGAGTCCCGCCTGCGGATGTTCTACCTGTTCCAGGCCGGCCTGCCCCGGCCGCTGGTGAACCGACCGGTGTTCGACCTCGACGAGAACTTTCTCGGCCGGCCGGACCTGTTCGACCCGGAGGCCGGCCTGGCGACGGAGTTCGACGGCCAGGAACACCGAGGGCGTGACCAGCATCGCTCGGACAACGTCCGGGAGGAGAGGCTGGAGGGGTCGAACCTGACGGTCTGCCGGGTCGACAGCCTGGACCTCCGGCAACGCGGCCCCCTGCGCGAGCGGCTCCGGGCCCGACATCTCCAGGGGAGACGTCGCGACCGCAGCCAGGACCGGTGGACCTTGGTCGAGCCAGCGTGGTGGCGCAGGCGTCGCCGGGCCGCCTGACCGCAGTTGTGAGGATCCCGGGCCCTTGGTGGGCATCACCCGCCCGGGAACCTCACACTCGCGGGTTGGTGCGGTGTCACTCCGCCGTGAGGGCCGCGACCGGCGCCTCCCGGGCGGCGCGGCGGGCCGGCAGCACCGAGGCGAGCACCCCGGCCAGCACCGCGAC
>CAXTVE010000396.1:0-2891 GCA_964247485.1 uncultured Propionibacteriaceae bacterium | reverse complement strand
GGGGGAGTACATCGAGCCCGCGCGGTTCTAAGGTGACGCCATGGACTCCGCCGAGGCGTCCCGCGCCGCCCGCCGCTCGGCCAGGGTCGCGCACTGCTCCCGCTCCACCTCGTGGCTCACCCGCAGGGTGTCCAGCGGCCCGCTGACCGTGCCGGGATGGGTGTTGACCCCGACGATCTTCTTGTCCCCGAGCTCGACCTGGGTCTGGTAGCGGAAGGCGGCGTCGGCGATCTGCCCGGTGAACCACCCGTCCTCGATGCCGACCAGGATGCCGGAGGTCATCGGCCCGATGGGATGCGCGGTGCTCCGGCCGCCGAGGTCCTCGATGCGGGCGAAGATCGCCTCGGCCTCGGCCTCGATCCGGTCGGTCAGCGCCTCGACGTACCAGGAGCCGCCGAGCGGGTCGGCCACGTTGGCCACCCCGGTCTCCTCGGCCAGCACCTGCTGGGTGCGCAGCGCGATCTCCGCGGACTCGGCGGTCGGCAGCGCCAGCGTCTCGTCCAGCGCGTTGGTGTGCAGCGAGTTGGTGCCCCCGAGGACGGCGGCCAGGGCCTCGACCGCCGTCCGCACCACGTTGTTGTACGGCTGCTGCGCGGTCAGCGACACCCCGGCGGTCTGGGTGTGGAAGCGCAGCCACTGCGCCCGGGCCGTGGTCGCGCCGTAGCGGTCACGCAGCCAGCGGGCCCAGATCCGCCGGGCCGCCCGGAACTTGGCGATCTCCTCGAAGAAGTCGATGTGCGCGTCGAAGAAGAAGCTCAGCCCCGGGGCGAACCGGTCGACGTCGAGCCCGCGTGACAGGCCGAGCTCGACGTAGCCGAAGCCGTCGGCCAGGGTGAAGGCCAGCTCCTGTGCGGCCGTCGAGCCCGCCTCCCGGATGTGGTAGCCGGAGACGCTCAGCGGCTTGTACGCGGGGACCCGGGCCGTGCAGTACTCCATCAGGTCGCCGATCAGCCGCAGGTGCGGCTCGGGGGCGAACAGCCACTCCTTCTGGGCGATGTACTCCTTGAAGATGTCGGTCTGCAGGGTGCCGTTGAGCCGGGCCGGGTCCACGCCCTGCCGCTCGGCCGCGACGACGTAGAGGCAGAACACCGGTACGGCGGGCCCGGAGATCGTCATCGAGGTGGTGACCGCGCCCAGGTCGATCCCGTCGAACAGCACGTCCAGGTCGGCCGCGGAGTCGACCGCCACCCCGCAGTGCCCGACCTCGCCGAGGCTGCGCGGGTCGTCGGAGTCGCGACCCATCAGGGTGGGCATGTCGAAGGCCACGCTCAGCCCGCCGCCCCCGGAGTCCAGGATCATCCGGTAGCGCTCGTTGGTCTGCCGCGCGTTGCCGAAGCCGGCGAACTGCCGGATGGTCCACGGCCGGCCCCGGTAGCCCGTCGCATGCAGCCCCCGGGTGAAGGGGAACTCCCCCGGCCAGCCGACCCGCTCCATCCGGGGGTCGACCGCCTCGTCCTCCGGGCCGTAGACCGGGTCGACCTCCACCCCGGACAGCGTCGTGAAGTCGGCATCCCGCACCTGACCGGCCTGCTCGGCCTGCGCGTACGCCACCCGCCAGCGTTCCCGACCGGTCTGGTCCACGCTCAAATAGTAGGACGTCCTAGTAACGACTCCAAGCCACCGAGTGAGCCCCGCCCACCACAGGTTCCTGCCGCCTGGCGCAGGTTGCAACCTGTGCTGGGCGACCGAAACCTATGCCCGCATAGGTTTCCGTCAACGGGCCCGGGTCGAGATCAGAAGTCGCCCGCGGCGGCGCGGGGGCGGGTCAGCAGGCCGGTCAGCCGGTCGCACTCGGTGTCGGTCAGGGCGCCCAGGGCGAAGCGGGCGCTGACGATGGCCTCGGTGGCCGTCTGCATGACCGAGCGCCCCTTCTCGGTGATCGAGGCGAGCACCGCGCGCCCGTCCTCAGGGTGCGGCGTGCGCCGGATCAGCTCGGCCGTCTCCAGCCGCTTGACCAGCGGGGTCACGGAGGTGGCGTGCACCTGCAGCCGCTCGCCGATCTTGCCCAGCGGCAGCGCTCCCCGCCGGGAGAAGGAGAGCAGCACCAGCACCTCGTAGCGGGCGAAGGTCAGGCCGAGGGGCCGGAGCAGCTCGTCGAGCTCGGTCAGCACCAGCTGGTGCACCCGCATCAGCGAGGTGACCGCGCGCATCCGCGGCATCTCGCCCCACTGGGTGGCCCACTGCCGCGCCGCCTCCTCGATCGGGTCGAAGGGCAGCCGGGCTCGGTCCAGGCTCACGATTCCTCCTCGCCGGCGCTCGTCGTCCCCGTTCGCGGGGCGGATCTGCTCGATCGTGAGCTCGCGCGCTCGCTCACGTACCGTCGTCCGCGTGCTGGTCGTCCTCGACCTGGGCCAGCTCCGGGTTCATGATCATCCGCAGCGCGTCCTCGCGGTCGTCGATGCTGGACACGTAGCGGATCTCGTTCAGGCCCTGCACCTGCGCCGCGGACTCGAAGACGAAGTGGCCGAAGTTCAGCATGTGGCCGAGCCACGGCTTCTTCACCGTGATGTCCAGGATCCGCCCCAGCGGGACGCTGGCCCGCTGCGTGTCGAAGACGCCGTTGACCCGGATCAGCCGCTGGTTGGTGATGACGAAACGGTCCCGGTACTCCTCGAGCAATCGCCAGCCGGCCTGCACCGCGATGATCAGGCCGACCACGAAGAAGATCCAGTAGGCCGGTGCGGTGAACGCCCAGGCGCCGAGGAAGAGCAGCAGGCCGACCACCAACCGGATGGTCGGCCACAGGCTGGCGATCCAGTGCTTGCGGACCTCCAGCACCATGTACTCGCCCGCGTTGTCCAGGATGTACTGGTCCACGTTGGGATCGAGCAGGCCGGCCACGGCTATCCCCCCAGGGAGGCGAAGAACGCCATGACGCCCCGCAACGCCAC
>CAXTVE010000395.1:0-2901 GCA_964247485.1 uncultured Propionibacteriaceae bacterium | reverse complement strand
GTCGTGACACGCCCAGCCGCCTTCGGCTGCTCAGCCTCGGCGTCGTGGTGATCGGGGTGCTGACCGGTCTGGTGGGCGCCCTCGCCCTGTCCGCCCTGGCGTACTCGCTGTACCGCGCGGAGGCCGACACCGCCCAGCTGGTCCGGGTTCAGCAGATCCAGACGAACCTGCTGGTCGCGGACGCGACCGCGACCAACGCGTTCCTCGTCGGCGGGCTGGAGCGGGAGGGCCAGCGGGCCCAGTACGACGACGCGCTGACCCGCACCGGGTCGCTGATCACCGAGGCCGCCCGGGCCCAGCCGGCCGACGCCGCCGTGCTGGCCCGGCTCAACCAGCAGGTGCTCGCCTACTCCGGGGCCATCGAGCAGGCCCGGGCCAACAACCGCCAGGGCCTGCCGGTCGGCGCCCAGTACCTCCGGTCGGCGAGCGCGGAGCTGCGGAGCGACTCGCTGCCCATCCTGGACGCGTTGGTCTCGACCAACGCCGAGCGCGCCCAGGCCCGGATGGCGCCGTGGATCGGGATCGTCTTCCTGATCGTCGCTGCCCTCGCGCTCGTCGGCCTGGTGCTCGCACAGGTGTGGCTGGCCCGCCGCTTCCGCCGCACGATCAATCGCGGCATGCTGGCGGCCGCCGTCGTGCTGCTGGCCACCCTGGTGATCGGGGTGCTGGCCCTGGTCCAGCTGACCGGTGCGGTCCGGGCCATCACCGAGGGCAGCTTCGCCGCCGTGAACACGGCCGCCGACGTCCGGATCGAGGCCAGCGACGCGAAGTCCAACGAGAGCCTGACGTTAATAGCCCGCGGCTCCGGCGCCGCGTTCGAGCAGGCGTGGGCGACCTCGGCGGACCAGGTGTCGGCCGATCTCACCGACCTCGCCGCCGGGCCGACCCAGGAGTGGGAGCGGTACCGGGCCGTGCACGCCGAGATCCGGGCGCTCGACGACGACGGGAAGTGGGATCAGGCGGTGGCGCGGGCGACCGGCACCGGGCCGGACTCGGCCAACACGGCGTTCTCCGCCTTCGACGACCAGCTGGAGGTCCTGATCGACGACTCCGCCCGAGAAGCCGGGGACCAGCTGTCCGCGCAGCAGCCCGGCCTCGTGCTCGGGGCCATCCTGGCCCTCCTCGGCGGCCTCGCCGTGGCCCTGCTCGGCCGCCGGGGCGTCGCCGCCCGGCTCCGGGAGTACCGGTGACCCCCCGGCGGCGGCGGCTGGCGACGGTGCTCAGCGGGCTCCTGCTGGCCGGCACCCTGTCCGCGTGCACGCTGTTCAGCTACGAGCCCACCGTGGTGCCGACGCCGACCCCGACCACCGCCCCGAGCCCCTCGGGGGCGGCCAGCGCCCCGGCGAAGTGCGACAAGCCCACCGCCTCGTACGCGCCAGACGGCCAGCGGCCCTCCCCGAACGACCTGCCCGCCGGCCTGGACAAGATCAAGCAGCGCAAGCGGCTGGTCGCCGGCGTGTCCGCCGACACGTTCCTGCTGGCCTCCCGCAACCCGGAGAACGGTCGGATCGAGGGCTTCGACATCGACATGGTGCGGGCGATGGCCAAGGCGATCTTCGGCGACGAGAACGCGTACCAGCTGCGGGTGATCACCGCCGCCCAGCGAATCCCGGCCCTGCAGGAGGGCACGGTGGACATCGTCGCCCGCAACATGACCATCACCTGCGACCGCTGGACACAGATCGCCTTCTCCAGCGAGTACTACAGCTCCGGCCAGAAGGTGCTGGTCCGCCTCGGCTCCAAGGCCACCTCGCTGGCCGACCTCAAGGGCCAGAAGGTCTGTGCCCCCCGGGCCACCTCCTCGCTGGAGAACCTGAAGCGCCTCGCGCCCGAGGCCATCCCGGTCGAGGCGGACAACCACACCGGCTGCCTGGTGCTGTTCCAGTCCGGCGAGGTCGCCGCCATCACCGGCGACGACACGGTGCTGGCCGGGCTCGCCGCCCAGGACCCGTATGCCGTGGTCCCCACGCAGCGGGCGTTCACCGCCGAGCCGTACGGCCTGGGCATCAACGCTGGTAACGTCGACCTGGTCCGCTTCGTCAACGCCCGGCTCGAGCAGATGCGCGACAACGGGGAGTGGACGGCGATCTACAACCGCTGGCTGGCCGAGCCGCTCGGGCCCGCGCCCAGCCCGCCCAAGGCGGTATACGGCAGGAAGCGGTGAGCCTGTCCGCGGCGGCCGGTCCGGTCACCGCCCCCGCCCCCCCGGGCCGGATGGGCGTCGAGGTGCAGCCGTCGGAGGCCCTGGCCTACCTCGAGCAGCTCGGCCAGTGGCGGGACGGCCGGCAGGCCGAGCTGGACCAGCTCGACCACGCCGCCCTGGAGTCGCCGAACGGCACCGCCGCGACCAGCGACATCACCCTGTCGATGGCCCTGTGGAAGGCGGCGGCCGACCGCTACGAGCAGCTGGTCCGGGTCTGGGACTCGGGCCGGGCCGGGCCGAACGAGCGAATGCGACTGAGCAGCCTGATCTGGGGGCGGCTGGACACCGACGCCGCGTCGGGACTGGCCGTGTCCCTGCCGGAGGCCTGCCGGCTGTCCGACGCCCTGGCGTCCTCGCTGCGGGTCCGGCTGGGGCTCGAGGTGTCCGGTGCGGAGATCACCGAACGGATCCGCCAGCTGCGGGCCCAGATGGAACGACTCCGTGACCAGGTCGGACTGGAGCCGGCCGGGACCGCCCAGCAGCAGGCGGCCGGCCAGCAGTCCCGGCTGGCCCGGCGGCTCAAGGAGGTCGCCGACAAGGCGGCGCGGGGCGGCGACGGCGGCGGCCTGCTCGGGCCGCTCGAGATCGACGCCGCCACCTTCGAACGGGACCTGCTCGTCGGCGGGGCCCGCCGCCGGGAGGCGGCCGGGCTGGTCCGCCGGGCCCGGGACCACCGGGCTCAGCTGGAGACCCGCGAG
>CAXTVE010000394.1:0-2908 GCA_964247485.1 uncultured Propionibacteriaceae bacterium | reverse complement strand
CGGGGGCGGCGGGGCCGGCGGCCGGCGCCGCCCCCGCCCCCGGCGGCCCCCCCGACGACGATCTCGTCGGCACCGGTGAGAGCGGCGGCCTCGGCACCGGCGACCTCGGCGAGCTCGGGCACGACCAGGTCGGGCCGCCAGTGCGCGGCCCGGGGCAGCAGCTCGCGGGCCCGGGCCGCGCCCGGACGTCCGAACATGAGCGAGGAGATCCGCCCGGGTGCGGCGGCACCCTCAGCCTGCCGGAGCTCGCTGAGCCCGGCGACGATCTCGCGGGCGCTCGGGCCGACCGACCAGGTCTGCAGGCCGCGCCGCTGCAGCTCGCGGCCCAGGTCTGCACCGGTCGCGACCACGACCTCGTGACCGACCCGGCCCGCCGCGCGGACCAGCGGGAGCATCGGCCGCAGCTGCCCGATCAGCGGACTCGCGGTGAACAGGATCCTCATAGGACCCAGTCAGCCGCACGGCGGGCCGACGGACCTCCGCAGCGACTACGGAGATTCCCCCCGCACCACTACCGAGTGAGCGTCAGAGGTCGCGCAGGGTCTTCAACAGCGGCTCGGCGGTCTGGGCCAGGAACTCGAACTGTCCCTCGTCCCCGACCTGGACGAGCGCCACGTCGGTGAAGCCGGCGTCCACGTACTCCTTGACCGCCTCGGCGATGGCGTCCAGGTCCGGGCCGCAGGGGATCTGCTCGGCGACGTCCTCGGGACGGACGAACTGGCTGGCGGCGGCGAACCCGGCCGTGGTGGGCAGGTCGGCGTTGACCGCCCAGCCGCCGGCGAACCAGCGGAACTGGTCGTGCGCCTTGGCGATCGCCGTCTCCCGGTCCGGGTCCCAGCAGATCGGCAGCTGGCCGATCTTGCGCGACGTCTTGGTGCCCTTCTCGGCGTCCCAGGCCTGCACCAGGTCGGCGTCGGGCTCCACGGCCACCAGGTGGTCGGCCAGGTCGGCGAACCGCTCGATCGACTTGGGCCCGGAGACCGCGATGCCGATCGGCACCCCGCCCTCGGGCGCGTCCCAGACCTTGGCCGAGTCGACCCGGAAGTAGTTGCCCTCCCACGTGGTCAGCTCACCGGTCAACAGCTCCCGGATGATCGTCGCCGCCTCGACCAGCATCTCCTGCCGCTGGTCGACGGGCAGCCAGCCCTCGCCGGTGATGTGCTCGTTGAGGTTCTCCCCCGAGCCGAGACCGAGGGTGAAGCGGCCGTCGGAGATCAGCTGCAGGGTGGCGGCTTTCTGCGCCACGACCGCCGGGTGGTAGCGCACCGTCGGGCAGGTCACGTACGTCATCAGCTCGAGCCGGCTGGTGGCCTGGGCGATGGCGCCGAGCACCGTCCAGGCGTACGGGGCGTGACCCTGGCTGGTCAGCCAGGGCGAGTAGTGGTCGCTGCTGACCGCGAAGTCGAAGCCGACCTCCTCGGCCGCGATCGCGTACCGGATCAGCTCCTTCGGACCGCTCTGCTCGGTCATCAGGGTGTAGCCGACGTTGACCATCCGGGTCAGCCCTCCTTGCCCGTCTGCTGCCGCAGCCGCTCGATGTGCTCAGACGCCTCGCCCTTGGTCATGTCGGCCGACAGCTCCTCCCCGGCCTGGCGGGCCAGCGTGTCGAGGTAGCTCTTCTGCGAGGGGGTGATCGGGTCGCCGCCGCTGACCCACTCGCTCGGGTCCTTCTCCAGGGCGTTGTCGGCCCCGGGGGTCGAGGCGCCGAGGGTCTCCTCCTGGTCGGGACTGGCCTGGACGTCCTTGACCTCTTCCTGCGCGGCCTGCGTGGTCTCGGATGCGAATTCGCTCATGGCCACACCGTAATCGCCGGTTCCGACAGTCCGGTCGCCGGTGCTGGGTCAGCGCCCGGCGGTGCTCACCGCACCTGTGGCCCGGCGGGCCCGAGGAGGGCGTGGGTGAGCGCGTCGACGACGAAGCGTTCCCACTGCTGGGCGGTCCACCCGCGGTCGGCGAGCACGAGGTACATGCCCAGGCCGGAGAGGGCGCAGAGGATGTCGGTGGCCTCGTCGACCGGGACCCGCAGAGCCCGCATGGCGTCGAGCTGCTCGGCCAGCACGTGGAACGCCGCCGCGGTCTGGGTCTCGTTCGTGGTCCACTGCTCGGCCATCTCGGGGTCGACGACAGCGGCGTCGCGGACCACCCGCATGATCGGTCCGACCCGGGTCAGGATGTCCCGGCCGTTGCCGGTCCACAGCGCGATCACCCGCCGCGGATCCGGCTCGGCCCGCGCCTGCTCCAGCCAGGGCCGCTCGAGCAGGGCGACGGGCTCGTCGTCCCCCACGGCGGCCACGTCGACGGCCTGCTTGAGCACGCTGCGCTTGTTGCCGAAGTGGAAGTAGACGGTCTGCACCGCCACCCCGGCGCGGGCCGCGACCTGCTCCAGCGTCGTGGCGTGGTAGCCCTCGGCGACGAAGAGCTCGGCCGCTGCGGTCACGATCCTGCGCCGGGTCGTCCTCGTCTTGGCCCCGCGAACTCTCTTGACGTCCTGAGTCATTTGTTGCATTCTAACTCTAGAGTTGGACTACAAGAAAGAGGGGGTCCGCGGTGCTGAGCGGCATCCACCACATCAAGCTGCCGGTCAGCGACCTGGCGCGCAGCCGGGCCTGGTATGAGCGGGTGCTCGGGTTCGAGACATCGGTGGAGTTCGTCGAGGACGGCGAGGTCCGGGGCGTCGCGATCGGGCGCGAGGGTTGCCAGCCGCAGATCGCCCTCCGGCACGATCCCGACCGCGCCCGGGCGTGGTCCGGTTTCGACCCCGTCGCGTTGCTCGTGCCCAGCCGGGACGACGTGCGGCGGTGGAGCGCGGCGCTCGCCGAGCTGGGTGAGCCGCACGACGTGGTCCGCGGCCACGGCGGCGGAGCCGTGCTCGTGGGCCTGCACGATCCGGACGGGATCGAGATCCGCC
>CAXTVE010000393.1:0-2910 GCA_964247485.1 uncultured Propionibacteriaceae bacterium | reverse complement strand
GCGTGGTCGGCATCGCCGCCGGTCGGACAGCCGGGCCAGCGGCACCGCCAGCAGTGCCGCCCCCAGGGTGCTCATCGTGGCGGCCATGCCGGACCACTGCTCGCCGGCCAGGTCGTTGGCGGCCAGAGCGCCGACCGAGAGGGCCGACCCGGTCCCCAGCCCGCCGAGCACCTGCCCGACGGCGAGCAGCGTCAGGCTCCGCCGCCGCACCCGGGCGAGCCCGGTCAACGCGCCTTCAGCCAGGCCAGCACGGCGAGGACCCGGCGGTTGTCGGTGCCCAGGTCGGGCAGGTTGATCTTGGCGAAGATGTTGGACACGTGCTTCTCCACCGCGCCGCCGGTGACCACCAGGGCCTCGGCGATCGCGGCGTTGCTGCGGCCCTCGGCCATCAGCCGGAGCACGTCGCGCTCCCGCGGGGTGAGCGCGGCCAGCGGGTCGGCGCGCCGGGCGACCAGCAGCTGGGCCACCACCTCCGGGTCGAGCACCGTGCCGCCGGCGGTCAGCGTCCGGAGCGCGTCGACGAGCACGGTCAGCGAGGCGACCCGGTCCTTGAGCAGGTAGCCGACCCGGCCGCGCCCGTCCGACAGCAGGGCGTCGGCGTACGAGCGCTCGATGTAGGCCGACAGCATCAGCACGGCGAGGTCCGGATGACGGCCCCGGGCCTCCACCGCGGCCCTCAGGCCGTCGTCGGTGTTGGTCGGCGGCATCCGGATGTCGACCACCGCCACGTCGGGCCGGTGCTCGTCCACCGCGGCGAGGAAGGTGGGCGCGTCGGCCACCGCGGCGACCACCGCGCATCCGGCCTCGGTCAGCAGCCGGACCAGGCCCTCCCGGAGCAACACCGAGTCGTCGGCCACCACCACCCGCACACCGGTCAGGATGTCACGGCGGGCAGCGTGGCGGTCAACGTCGTCGGCCCGCCCGCCGGCGAGGACAGGGCCAGGGTGCCGTCCACTCCGCGAAGCCGGTCGGCCAGGCCGGCCAGTCCGTGACCACGGGCCAGCGAGGCACCCCCCACGCCGTCGTCGGTCACGTTGACGACCACCAGCGCGCCGACGGGGCGCACCTCGACCGCGGCCCGGGTGGCCGAGCTGTGCTTCTCGAGGTTGGTCAGTGCTTCGGCGACCACGAAGTACGCCGCGTTCTGCCCGGCCTCGGTGAGCGCGACCGGCTCCACGTCCACCGAGGTCGGGATGCCGCCCCGGGCGGCCAGCGCGGTGACGGCCGCCGCCAGCCCCTGCTCGGCCAGGATCGGCGGCGCGATACCACGGGAGAGCGTACGGATCTCGGCCAGGGCGTCCTGCGACTGCTGCCAGGCCTCGCCCAGCAGCGCACGGGCCCGTTCGGGGTCGTCGTCCAGCCGCCGCTGCGCGGTCGAGATGTCCATGCCCAGCCGGACCAGCCGCTGCTGCGGGCCGTCGTGCAGGTCGCGCTCCAGTCGGCGCAGCGTATGGACCTCGGCGTCGCCCGCGGCCGTGCGACTCCGGGTCAGGCGGCTGACCTGGGCCCGCAGCGCGGAGGACTCGTCGACCAGCAGGGCCCGGGCGAGCACCGCGTGCAGACCGATCAGGCCGCGCAGCACCAGCGGCGTGCTCACCAGGAAGATCATCCCGAGAACGGTGTTGAACGTGATGTCGAGGAGCCGCCCCGGGAACCCGAGCAGCGCCGGCAGACCGGTGTTGTCCGCGGGTAGGTACGCGCTCCAGAACCAGTAGGTCAGCCCGGCCGGCCCACTGACCGCCCAGGACACGGCGACCGAGAAGGTGATGGTCGACACCACGAAGCTGACGAGCACGTGCAGCAGGTCGCGCCAGGACTGCGGGTCACCGAGCCGGCGCAGGCGCCCCAGCAGCCCCGGGCCGGAGGTCGGATAGACCGTGGGCAGCAGGTCCACCCCGGCGTACGCGAGCAGGGACCGGGTCGTCCGCGCCGCCCAGCCGGCGACGACCAGCCCGGCCAGCAGCACGAACAGGCCGACGAAGATCACGGCCGTCCCGGCGCCGGCGCTGACCAGCGTGACGCAGCCGACGAAGGCCGTCAGGGACACGGCGAAGAGGCCGACGATCGCCGCCAGGTTGCGGCCGACGCCCTTGATCAACGCGGTCACGGGGTCATCCTCCGCCTCAGGAGTGGTCGGCGTCGACGGCAGCACGTCATAGAGGTCGAGCACCTCGGTGGGTTCGTTCTGGGTCATGGCTCTACGGTGCCGTCGCGGCGTACGCGGTCCCATCCGGCTGCCCGGCCGACCGGTCCGGGGGTTAACCCCACCGGCGGGACAACCTTGGGGGGGCGACCCCCCATGCCCCCCGAGGACCTCCCGTCGCTCGCGCCCCGGCAAGCCGGCTTGACCTGAGGTCAGCGTGAAGTTCTACGGTCGAGTCATGAGCATGGAGTTTGCCGCCTGGAACTCGCTGTACAGCGTGATGACCGCCCAGCAGGAGCGGCGCCCCTTCTCCGCCGCGACCGTACGCCGCATCCTCGCCTTCGCCCGGGCGCGCCGGCGGATGCTGGCCGCCTTCATCGCCCTGAGCGTGGTCGGTGCGTTCCTGGCCGTGGCCACGCCGCTGCTGGCGGGCCGGGTCGTCGACGCCCTGGTCAACCGCCAGCCGTACGCCCTGGTCGGGCAGCTCGCCGGGCTGATCGCCCTGATCGCGGTCGTCGAGGCGGCCGTGGGACTGGCGTCCCGCTGGCTGTCGGCGCGGATCGGCGAGGGGCTGATCCTGGACCTCCGCCGCGCCGTCTTCGACCATGTCCAGACGATGCCGATCGCGTTCTTCACCCGGACCCGGACGGGGGCGCTGGTCAGCCGGCTCAACAACGACGTCATCGGGGCCCAGCGGGCGTTCTCCGACACGCTGTCCGGGGTGGTCGGCAACCTGGTCGCCCTGGCGCTGACCCTGGTCGTGATGC
>CAXTVE010000392.1:1870-2911 GCA_964247485.1 uncultured Propionibacteriaceae bacterium | reverse complement strand
GGACGGCGCCGGGACGGACAGCTCCGGCCTGGTCCAGCTGTTCAGCGGGAACGGGGCCACGCTGGCCGCGGGCGCCGGCCTCACCCAGGACACCCCCGGCGTGACGAACGAGTCCGAGACCGGCGACCAGTTCGGCCTGCAGCTGGCCTGGGCCGCGCCCGGGCTGGGCGACGTGACCACCCGGCTGGCGGTCGCCGCGCCGCTGGAGGACGGCATCGCGAAGAACACGGGCCTGGTGCAGGTGTTTCCGGTGACCGACCTGGACGCCGAGGCCACCTACACCCAGCAGTCCGCGGGCGTTCCCGGGGTTGCCGAGGCCGGGGACAAGTTCGGCAACGCGCTCGCCGTGGTTGCGGGCGCCCAGGAGCGGGTGCTCTTGATCGGCGTGCCCGACGACGCGGGCTTCTCGACCGGCATGGTCGACGTGATCCCGTTCGGCGGTGGCGCGAAGCGGGCCTGGAGACCGGGGGCGGGCGGTGTGCCTCAGGGCGGCGCGAACCGCTTCGGCGCCGCCCTGGCCACCTCCGGCTAGCTCAGACCTCGCCGGGCGCCGCCTCCGGTGCCGCGGCGATGTTGACCATCCAGCTCACGCCGTACCGGTCGGTCAGCTGGCCGAAGTAGGCCCCCCACGGCGCGGCCTCGAGCGGCATGGCGACCGACCCGCCTTCGGCCAGCTTGTCCCAGAACCCTTGCAGCTCACCCTGGTCGTCCCCGCTCAGGGAGATGGTGATGTTGCTCCCTTCGGCCAGGTCCATGCTGCTGGGGGTGTCCGAGGCCATCAGGGTCAGCCCGCCCGGGGCCTCCAGCTGGCCGTGCATGATCTGGTCGGCCTCGTCCTCGCCCACCCCGGGCATCGAGAAGTCGGCGAAGGTGCTGAGGTCGAGCTCGCCGCCGAAGACGGACTGGTAGAAGGTCAGCGCCTCCCGGGCCGTGCCGCGGAAGGAGATGTACGGGTTGAGCAGCGTCATGCCCCTCATCATGCCGACGTGTGGGGGGCGCCGGGAGGGCGAACCCACCCCGGGCCGCGCCAAGGGGGGGGAA
>CAXTVE010000392.1:280-1860 GCA_964247485.1 uncultured Propionibacteriaceae bacterium | reverse complement strand
CCCACCCCCCGCCCTCTTGCCCCGCCCCCCGGGCCCCAAACCCCCCCGGGGCCCCTCACAAGTCGGGAGAAAGAGGCCGCTCACCACCAGCCCTGGCGCTTGGCCCAGCGCAGCAGGACCAGCGACATCGCCAGCATGATCGCCAGCAGGACGCCCAGCCAGACCCAATGGGTCTGGTCGTTGACGATCACGTTCATGCCGACGATCGAGGACAGCGAGGTGATTGGCAGGGTCACGGCCGCGATCACCGCGAGCCGCTCGGCCGCGATGGTCATCTTGGTGTCGGTCCGGGCGCGGTAGAACTCGGTCACCCCCATCAGGAAGTTGAGCTGGGCCTGGCTGATCGACGCGACGCTCTCGTACTGGTCGAGGAGGTCCTTCATCACCTTGCGCCCGCCGGACGGGGCGAACGTGGTCAGCCGGATCGCTCGGCGGTAGATCTCACCGCTCTGCGCGGCCATGGTGCGGATGGTCAGCAGCTCGTGGCGCGCGGTGAACAGCTCGGTCAGGAACTGCTGCGGCTCCTCGTCGGTCGCGGCCATCACCCGCTGCTCCAGCAGCCCCACCTGCCGGGCGATGTCGCCGACCAATGCGGCCTCCCGCCGGGCGATGGCGGACACGATCGCGTAGGTCAGTCCGAAGGAGGAGGTCGGCCGCAGCCGGCCCTGGTCCATCCGCTCGACCACCGACCGGGTCTCGCGCAACGCGGCGGCGAGGGGGACCTTGGGGTTGAGCGGGCCGTGCACGGTGATCAGGAAGTGCTCGCCGATGAACTGGTCGAGCTCCAGGTAGTGGACGTGCCCGGCGCTGCCGATCTCCGGGGCGTGGATGACGAGGAACAGGTGGTCCGGGTAGACGTGCACCCGCGGGACGTGGTTCCGGGTCCGGCAGTCCTCGATCGCCATCGGGTGGAACTTGAACTCGTTCGTCAGCGCCGCCTCGGCGGCCGCGCTCCACTCGGGGATGTCCAGCCAGAGGAAGCCGTCCGTACGCCCGAGCAGGTCGGGCAGCTCGGTCAGGTCGCGCTGGGACACCCCCCCGGCGTCGATCCAGCGCAGTTCCATCGGCGCGCCCCCTCTCACCCTCGTTTCTACACCGGGACGGGTGCCCTCGCCCATGGGTCGACGACTACGGTGGTCCGACGCCCGGGACGAGAGGGAGGGCCCGCCGTGACCGACGACGAGCTCGTGCTGCGCCCCGGACCCGACGGGGCCCGGCTGATCCCGGACCGCGCGTACGCCCGGGCCTTCACCCTGCGGATCGGCCGCACCGACCAGTCCTACGTCGACCTCGACGACCCGCTCCGGCTCGAGTTCGACTATCAGCAGCAGGTGGCGCTGGTGCTCGACCACGCCGCGCCGGCCGGGCAGCCACTGCGCACCGTGCACGTCGGCGGGGCGGGGATGACCCTGCCCCGCTACCTGACCGCGACCCGGCCGCGCTCGGCCCAGATCGTCCTCGAGCCGGACGAGGAGCTGACCGCCTTCGTCCGCCGCCACCTCCCGCTGCCGGTCCGCAGCGGCATCCGGGTGCGCCCGACCGACGGCCGGTCGGGGGTGGCGGCGCTGCGGTGGTGCGCG
>CAXTVE010000392.1:0-270 GCA_964247485.1 uncultured Propionibacteriaceae bacterium | reverse complement strand
TGGTCGACGCCTTCGTCGGCCCGCGGACGCCGGCCGACCTGACCAGCCTGGAGTTCTGGACCGACGTCCGCCGGGTCCTGGTGCCGACCGGGACGGTGGTCGTCAACGTCACCGACCGTGGCCCGCTGCCCTACGCCCGCCGGGTGCTGGCCGGGCTGGCCGAGCGCTTCGCGGAGCTGGTGCTGATGGCCGAGGCCTCCACGCTCAAGGGCCGGCGGTTCGGCAACGTGATCGTGGCCGGCTCCACGGTGCCGCTGCCGGTGGCCGAGC
>CAXTVE010000391.1:0-2911 GCA_964247485.1 uncultured Propionibacteriaceae bacterium | reverse complement strand
CTCACCGGGACCGTCACCGGCGAGACGCTGCAACGGGCGGCCCGCGAGCTGCTGAGCGCCGCATGACGGCGGCGATCCGGACCCGGGCGCTGACCAAGCGCTACGGCGAGCTGCGCGCGGTCGACGCGATCGATCTCGAGGTGCCCGAGGGCGAGGTGTACGGCTTCCTCGGCGCCAACGGCTCCGGCAAGACGACGACCGTGCGGATGCTGCTCGGCCTGGTGCTGGCCACCTCCGGCGAGGCCGAGGTGCTGGGCGAGCCGATGCCGCGGGCCCGGCGTACCGTCCTCCCCCGGGTCGGTGCGCTGGTCGAGGGGCCCGGCGCCTACCCGCACCTGTCCGGCCCCGCCAACCTGGCCCTGCTCGACGCGACCGGGGCCCGACCCCTGCGCCGGGCCGAGCGCCGGCCCCGGATCAGCGCCGTGCTCGAGCAAGTCGGTCTCGACCCGGGCGACCGGCGGCCGACCCGGACCTACTCCCTGGGCATGCGGCAGCGGCTCGGGCTGGCAGCCGCCCTGCTGCACCGACCGCGGCTGCTGATCCTCGACGAGCCGACCAACGGTCTGGACCCGCAGGGCATCGCCGAGATCCGGGGGCTCCTGCTCGACCTCAACCAGGCCGGCACCACGGTGTTCCTGTCCAGCCATCTGCTGGCCGAGATCGAGCAGATGTGCACGCGGGTGGGGGTCCTCGACCGTGGCCGGCTGGTGCTGCAGGAGCCGCTGGACGCGCTGCTCCGGCCCACCGGTCTGGTCGAGCTGCGGACGCCGGACGCCTTCCGGGTCGCCTCCCTGCTCGGATCGGCGGTGGTCAGCGTGGAGGGCGAGCGGCTGCTGGTCCGTTCGGCGGACGCGGCGGCGCTCAACGCGCACCTGGTCGGCGAGGGCGTGCGCGTCGCCGCGGTCGGGGCCTACCGGCGCGAGCTGGAGCAGGTCGTGCTCGAGGCGAGCACCGCGTGATCAGGGTCGAGCTGCTCAAGCTGCTGCGGCGGCCGCGGACCTGGGTGATCATCGGCATGCTGGTCGCCCTGCCGACCCTGGTCGCGGTGCTGCTGGCCATCACCGACCTGGGACCGCGGCCGGGCGAGGGGCCGCCGTTCCTGTCCGCGGTGCTGAACGACGGGACGCTCTTCCCGCTGGCCGCGCTCGGGGTGGTGCTCCCGCTGTTCCTGCCCATCGCGGTCGCGGTGCTGGGCGGCGACGCCATCGCCGGGGAGACCCAGACCGGCACCCTGCGCTACCTGCTGGTCCGGCCGGTGGGGCGCACGCACCTGCTGGTCGCCAAGCTCGTCACCGTCGTCGCCTTCGTGGTGCTGGCCGTGGTCGTGGTGGCCGCGGTGTCCTACGTCGAGGGTCGGCTGCTGCTCGGCGAGCCGCCGGCCGGCGGCGGCACGGTGAGCCTGAGCGGATCGGCGCTGACGCGGGAGGAGCTGAGCGCACGGACCCTGCTTGCGCTGGCGTACGTGATCATCTGCATGCTCGGGGTCGCGGCGGTGGCGCTGTTCCTGTCCACCCTGACCACGTCGTCGATCGGCGCGGCGCTGGGCACGGTCGGGCTGCTGATCGCGTCGACCGTGCTGCTCGGGCTGGACGCGGCGCAGGCGCTGCACCCCTACCTGCCGACGCGCTACTGGCTGGCGTTCGTCGACCTGTTCCGCGACCCGATCCTGTGGACCGACCTCGTCCGGGGCCTGGTCGTGCAGCTCGGCTACCTGCTGGTCTTCGGGCTGGCCGCGTGGGCGAGCTTCACCACCAAGGACATCGACGACTGACTAGCACCCGGTGTCCGGCGGGGCCGGGTCACCGGCGCCGAGGACGCTGAGCAGCGCCCCGAGGGTGACCGGGTGCGCCGGCAGCTCGCCGTGGCGGGCGGGAGCGCCGCCGCAGACCTCCTCCACCAGCAGGTTCAGCGCGCCGTCCAGGGCCGCCGAGTCGACCGGGGTGACGACCTCGTCGCCCCCCGAACGGATGGTCGCCCACTGCGGCCCGTCCGGCGTCTCGTCGCCGGCGTTGAGCCGCCGCAGCAGGTCACTGTCGGGGACCAGCTGCTCACAGGCGGGCGGGCAGCCGCCGGCGAGCTCGCGGCCGAGCGCGGCCTGGCTGGTGCCGTGGTGCGGCGACCCGATGGTCAGCACGCGGCGGGCCTTGCTGGCGCCCCCGTGGTCACGGACCCAGAGCCGGGCGACCACCCCGCCGGCCGAGTAGCCGACGACGTCCACCGACGGCGCCCCGACCTCGGCCAGGACCTGCCCGGCGACCGCGTCCAGGTGGGCGGCCTCGGCGCCGAGGTCGCCGGTGCCGTCGCCCAGCCGGGGCACGACGCGGACGTCACGCCCGACCCGGCGAAGTGCGTCCGCCACCGGCTCCAGCGACTCGACCTGGCCCCCGTAGCCGGGCACGAGCAGCACCGGGCCGGGCTCGTCCTGCGGCACGGGCGCGGCCGCCCCGGCGCGGACCAGCCGGACGGTCAGGGTCGCCGCGAGACCGAGGACCAGCAGGGCGACCAGGAGCAGCAGGACCAGCGCCAGCCGCCGGCGCGGTGGGGACAGGGCTTCGAGCATCGCCCTCCATGATGCGCGCGACCAGCTCCACCGAGGCCGGTCGGGCCCAGCCTGTGCGGTCCGACCGGGAGTACCCGGTCGAATCGCACACCTTGTGCCGGCGGGGCCCGCTCCGAGGCGGTGGCCGTACTCGGCTGAGGGCCTGTGGGTTGAGGTCGCCGGGGTCGGGTAACGGGAAGAGGTTAAGGAACCCAACGCGCGAGGAGCACAACAACGATGTACCTCTACACCGAGCAACTGACCAACGAGATCGTCGTCGACGAGCCGGACCCGGCCGCGGCGAACGCGCTGCAGGAGGGCCTCGGCGGTCAGTTCGGCGAGATGCGCACGATGATGCAGTACCTGTTCCAG
>CAXTVE010000390.1:0-2916 GCA_964247485.1 uncultured Propionibacteriaceae bacterium | reverse complement strand
GCGACCGTCGGCCTCTACTGGTTCGGCAACGTCGTCAACTTCGGTCCGCTCAGCCGGGCTCGGCACCGCGTCCAGCTCGGCTGGACCACCCACTGCCCGGTCTGCGGCCGGGACTGCACCCAGGTCGGCTGGACGGCTGAACGCTGCGCCCACGACGACTCCTTCATCGCCGGCATCCGACTGGAGGCCGTGCTGGGCGACGCGGGCGCGTTGCTCACCCGGGCCGCCCCGGTCCGGGCGGTCTGAGCGACCCGTGGAGACCCTCGCCGAGCCCGACGGACGCCCGGAGCTGCTGGCCCTGCGCGCCCTCAAGCTCGGCGATCTGCTCGTCGCCGTCCCCGCGCTCAAGGCCCTCGCCCGCGGCCGCCCGGAGCACCGCATCGTCTTCGCCGCCCCGGGCTGGCTGGCCCCCATCGCCGCCCTGGTCCCCGGCCTGGACGCCCACCTGCCCATCCGCGGGCTGGACGACCCGCTCCCGCTCCCGCCGGGCCGGATCGACACCGCGGTCAACCTGCACGGCGTCGGCCCCGAGAGCCAGCTCCGCCTCGAGGCCCTCGAGCCGCGCAGCAGGATCGGCCACCGCGCGACCGGCTGGTCCGGCCCCGACTGGCTCGACCACATCCACGAACGGTCCCGCTGGGCCCGGCTGACCAGCGCCCACGGGATGCCCGCCGACCCCGACGACGTCGCGATCGACCGCCCGCAGCGGCCCAGTCCGTGCCCCGGCGCGATCGTGCTGCACGTCGGCGCCTTCTACGGCGCCCGCGCCTGGCCGGTGGAACGCTTCGCGGAGACCGCCGAGGCGCTGGCCGACCACGGTCGGCCGGTCGTGATCCGCGGCGGGCCGGCCGACCTGGTCCGCGCCGAGCAGGGCGCCGAGCTCGCCGGCCTGCCCGACCACCTCAACCTCGCCGGGCGGCTCGACCTCGCCGACCTGGCCGCCCTGATCGCCGACGCCACCCTGCTGGTCTCGGCCGACACCGGCGCGGCCCACCTGGCGTCCGCGTACGGCACGCCCTCGGTGGTGATCTTCGGTCCGGCCGCACCGGAGCACTGGGGCCCGCCGACCGGCGGGCCGCACGTCGCGCTGACCGACGCCCGCGTACGCCGGGGCGAGGTGTTCGTCGACGAGCCGGACCCCGCGCTGCTCGCCGTGACCGCCGATCAGGTGGTTGCTTCGGCCCGGGAGCTGCTGGGTAACGTCGGGATGTGACGGCCGATTCGGGGGGCCCGCAACCGGTCGAGCGGCACCTGCGGTCGTTCCGGGATCCGGATGCCGCCCATGCCGAGATCGGTCGGTCCTACCTGGAGCTGAAGGTGGCGCGGGTCGCGGACCCGGCGCGCTTCGAGTACCGGACCAGCTGGGCTCAGGGCGGACCCCTGCTGCTCCACCGCAGTGCCTACCTGAACGTGCTCGAGGCGGAGAGCGAGCCGGTGGTGAACGTGGGGCTGGTGACCGCCACCCAGGGGCGGGTGGTCCTCGACAACGGGCGCGAGGAGCTCTACAACCAGGTCGGCGAGAGCTACCTGTGCATCCCGGGCCTGGCGCTGTCGATGCGCTCGGACCACCCGGCCGGGATGATCCCCCACCTCGCCTACGCCGACATCGTCGATGCCGCCACCGCCACGACCGGCATCGATCCGGCGGCGTTCCGCTTCCTGGGCATGGCGCCGATCAACCCGGCCCTGGGCGCGTACTGGGGCCGGGTGATCGCCCTGATGCAGGCTCAGCTGTCGGGCCCGACGTACTACCCGCTGGTCGCCGGCGAGGTCTACCGGATGCTCGTGCACGCGGTCGTGGAGGTCTTCCCCAACACGACGACCACCGGCTACGCCCCGGCCGGGCCGGGCCAGGTCAACTCGGTGGTGGTCCGACGAGCGGTCGAGTTCATCCACGCCAACGCCGACCGGGCACTCACCCTGGCCGACATCGCCGCCGCCGCCGGGGTCGGGCCGCGCGGGCTGCAGCACGCCTTCCGCCGGCAGCAGGACGTCACCCCGATGGGCTACCTGCGTCGGGTACGCCTCGAACGGGCCCACGACGAGCTGCGACGGGCCGACGGCACGATCGGCATGACCGTGGCCGAGGTGGCGGCCCGCCACGGCTTCGGGCACCCGGGCCGGTTCAGCCAGGCATATGCGCAGGTGTACGGGCAGCTGCCCCACCAGACGCTGGCCGCCCCGGCCACGCCCGACGCCGGCGACACGTGATCCGACACGGCGACGATTCTTTGTCCAGCCCTCGTACAAAGGCGCACACTGGTGCTGTGCCCGGCTCCCCGCCGACGACAGCGTCACCGGCCGACCCGACCAGCTCGCTGGCCCGGGCCCTGACGCTGCTGCACCTCGGCGGGCTCACCCGCCGCTCGGAGCTGACCGCCGAGCTCGGCCTGACCCGCACCGCCACCGGGACGGTGCTCCGCGAGCTCGAGCAGCTCGGCCTGGTGGTCACCCGCCCCGACGCTGGCCCCGGGGCGGGGACCGGTCGGCCGTCGCACGGCGTACAGATCTCCCCGCAGGCCCCGGTGGCGGTCGCGGTGCACGTCGGGGTGGAGACCATGGTGGTGACCGAGGCCGCGCTCGGCGGCTTGCTCGGTGCCGTCCGCGAGGTGCCGCTGCCCGACCCGGCGACGCCGGAGGCCGTGCTCGGCCGGGTGGTCGACCAGGTCCGACTGCGGCTGGCCGCCTCGATGCGGCCCTGCATCGGGATCGGGGTGGCGCTGCCCTGCTCGATGGGCGACGACGGGACGGCGCTGGCGGCGAACAACCTCTACTGGCCGCACTCGGTGCCGGTGCGCGAGCTGCTGACCGGGTTGCTCACCGACCTCGGCCACGGGGCGCTGCCGCTGTCCATCGGCAACGACGCCAATCTGGCCGCGCCCCCCGGCCGGCGCCGTGCCGCGACTCCCCCAGCGC
>CAXTVE010000389.1:0-2930 GCA_964247485.1 uncultured Propionibacteriaceae bacterium | reverse complement strand
CGGGCGGGAACTCGCCCGGCACCTCCAGCGTCGCGCGGATCGCCGCCAGCCCGGCTCGCGGGATCTCGACCAGGCCCTGCACATCGCCCGGCTGGACAGCGGGTTCCTGGTCTCGTACGCGATCGCGGACGTGGCTGCCTTCGTCCGGCCCGGAGACCCGGTGGACCTGGAGGCGCACCGGCGGGGGATGACCCTCTACGCACCGGACCACCGGACCCCGCTGCATCCGCCCGCGCTCAGCGAGGGGGCCGCAAGTCTGCTGCCGGACCAGGTGCGGCCGGCCCTGCTGTGGTCCATCCGGCTCGACGAGCGCGGCAAGATGCTGGACGCGGAGGTAACCCGGGCCCGGGTCCGCAGCCGCGCCCGGCTCAGCTATGCCGAGGCTCAGGCCGAGATCGACGGCGGTGCGCCGCGGGAGACGCTGGCGCTGCTGTCGCTGGTCGGCCGCTGGCGGGAGCGCCGCGAGGTCGACCGCGGCGGGGTCAGTCTGCAGACGCCGGAGCAGGAGGTGGTGACCGACGAGGGTGGGTGGCGGCTGACCTTCCGGGCGGCGCTGCCGGTCGAGGGCTGGAACGCCCAGATCTCGCTGCTCACCGGGATGGCCGCGGCCCACCTGATGCTCTACGGCCAGGTCGGGCTGCTGCGCACCCTGCCGCCCGCGGAGCCGGGCGCCCTGCGTCGGCTCCGGCAGACCGCGGGGGCGCGGGGCCTCGCCTGGCCCGAGGAGCTGGACTACCCCGACTTCGTCCGCAGCCTGGACCCGGCGCAGCCGCGGCCGGCGGCGATGCTGAACGCCTGCACGTCGCTGTTCCGGGGCGCGGGCTACAAGGCGTTCAGCGGGGGAGTGCCGGAGGACGTGGAGCACGCCGCCCTGGCCGAGGAGTACGCCCACGTGACGGCGCCGCTGCGCCGGCTGATCGACCGCTACGCCGGCGAGATCTGCGTGGCGCTCTGCGCCGACGAGCCGGTGCCGGAGTGGGTCCGGGCCCGGCTGGACGCGCTGCCGGACGAGATGGCCGCCGCCGGGCAGCGGGCGAAGAAGTACGAGCGGGCGGTCGTCGACCTGGTCGAGGCCTTCCTGCTGCAGCACCGTGTCGGCGAGAGGTTCCCCGGCACCGTCGTCGAGGTCGACCGGGAGCGCGACCGGGGCACCGTGGTCATCCCCGAGCCCGCCGTCTCGGCCAAGGTGATGGGTTCCCACCTGCCCCTGGGCGAGCAGGTCCGGGTCCGGCTGACCACCGCCGACGTGGTCGCCGGGCGGGTGAGCTTCGAGCTCGCCTGATGGCCGGCTGCGCCTGATCTGCGGCAGCGTGCGGGGGTTAGTCGCCTAGGTTCACCCCCGGTGGCTGCCTGAGGTCCGGCGGGCATTGCGCAGACGCCACCAGGCTGGTTGCTCGAGAGTCCATCGGTCCCGGCTCCGGTCACGCGCCAGCCCCTGGGTCCGGCGGGCCAGCAGCCGCCTGCGCAGCGGGGCCGGTTGCCGCAGATCCAGGCTGTCGACGCGGCACACGGTCAGGTTGGTCAGCTCGAGGCCCTCCTCGCGGAGGTTGTCGGACCGGTGCTGCCCGCGCTCGCGGTGGTCCCTGCCGTCGAACTCCAGGGCCAGCGCCGCCTCCGGATCCAACAGGTCGGGGATGCCCAGGAAGTTCTCCTCCAGGTCGAAGACCGGCTGGTTCACCAGGAGACGGGGCATCTGCGCCTGCATCATCGCGAACATCCGCAGCCGCGATTCCCAGGCGTTGGCCGCGTCGGGGTCGGTCAGGGCCACGGCCCGCCGGAACTGCTCGATGCCGGTCCAGCGGCCCCCGGGTTGACCCATCGATCTCAGTGCGGCCATCGACACCGGCAGGACATGCGTGATCTGGTCGAGGAACGCGACCGCCTCCACCAGGTCAGGCGCGAAACGCGCACCGTCGAAGGCAGTGCGGAGCGGAGTCGTGACGGCCAGCCCGTGGCGCGTCGTCCGTCCCCGCGAGGGGAGCAGGTCACGACGGTAGGTGATGCGCTCGGTGCTGGCGCGGCCGAGGTCCCGACCAAGGTTGATCGTGATGGCCAGCGGGGCCATCGAGCGGGGGTCGAGCCCGTCGAGCTGATCCACCCCGTGGAGATAGCCGGCGGCCCACCCCGTCAGCGCCCCCGTCGCCGGGATCAGCGGCGCGATGTCGAGGATGCGCTGGGCCGGCAGGGACGGGTCCGACCCGGTGGGAACGAAGTAGCCCCGACTGGTTCGACGCCATCGCGGCCCGCGCGTCATGTCGCGGGTCACACCGCGAGCGGCGAGCTCGGCGGCCGACTGCGGCCAGTGTGCGCGGAGGAGTTCCCGTTCGAACCTGGAGGTCACCCTCTGACCCTGGCTGGATCAGAGGGGTCCACTCCGCGTTATCCCCAGGGGGATTCGACGATCTCAGGCAGCACGCGGGGCCCGTACGGCCGGCCGGACCCCCGCAGGCTGCCGCAGAACGGGAGGGTCAGGCGATCTGGTCGGAGATGGTCTGGGCGGCGGCCCGGCCGATGGTGAAGCCGGGGTCGGCGAGGATGACCAGCACCACCCGGTCGCGGACCCGGCGGCCGACCTCGGTCCACTCGCCGTCGTCGTAGCGGCGGTGGTCGGCGAGCCCGTCGACGCCCTTCACGAGGGTGGTGCGGACCGGGCCGCCGGGCTTGGTGCAGGCCTGGACCTGCTGCCGGTAGAGGCCGAAGTAGCGCTCCGCGGTGTCGGCGTCGGCGAACTGCAGGGCCAGCCCCACTCCGGGCCGGCCGCCGCGTCCCTCGTAGTTGCCCTCCAGGGCGGCGACCGGGTCGGCGTAGTCGTCGCGGGTCACCGGGGCGCAGCCGAGGCCGATCACGTCCAGCGCGGCGTAGCGCGGGTCGCGCTCGTGCACCCAGGTCCCGTTGCCCTCGAAGCCCTCCTCCTCACCACCGTCCAGGGC
>CAXTVE010000388.1:2030-2944 GCA_964247485.1 uncultured Propionibacteriaceae bacterium | reverse complement strand
CCATCCAGCCGGGGCAGTACCCCCGGCCGGTCGAGCTCGACCACCAGCGCGTCCCCGCGCAGCTCGCTCTTGAGCTGGTCGGGGGTCCCGGCGGCGACCACCCGGCCCTGGTCGACGATGACCAGCCGGTCGGCCAGCCGGTCCGCCTCCTCCAGGTAGTGGGTGGTGAGCAGGACGGTCAGCCCCTCGGCCCGGGCCAGCGCGCCGATCCGGGCCCACATCTCCGCGCGGGCCTCCGGGTCCAGCCCGGTGGTCGGCTCGTCGAGGAACAGCACGCTCGGCCGGTGCACCAGCCCCATCGCGACGTCGAGCTTGCGCTGCATGCCGCCCGACCAGGTCCGGACCAGCCGCCCGGCCGCGTCGGCCAGGCCGAAGGAATCGAGCAGCTCCGCCGTACGGGAGCGCAGGGCGGCGCCGCGCAGGCCGTACAGGTGGCCCTGGAGGAGCAGGTTCTCCCGGCCGGTGGCCTCCAGGTCGACGGCGTGCTTCTGGAAGACGCAGCCGATCGAGCGGCGGACCGCGTCGGGCCGGCGGGCCACGTCGTGGCCGGCCACCACGGCGGTGCCGGAGGTGGCGGCGGTCAGGGTGGTGAGGATCTTGACGGTGGTGGACTTGCCGGCGCCGTTGGGGCCGAGCAGCCCGAACACGGTGCCGGCCGGGACGGCGAGGCTGACGCCCCGGACCGCCCGGACATCGCCGGGGTAGGTCTTGACCAGATCGCTCGCGGCGATCGCGTCGTCGGACACGTGCGCTCCATTCCGTACGAGCGGAGCGCGCTGGTTATCGTGACGGTGCGGCCGCGCGGGCCAACGTCGCTCCGGCGATGGGGCTTGCGGGTTCCGGTCCGGGGGGGGGGGGGGCCCCCCCCCCCCCGGGCCCGGCGCGGGGGGGCCGCGCGGGGCGGGGCCCGCCCC
>CAXTVE010000388.1:0-2020 GCA_964247485.1 uncultured Propionibacteriaceae bacterium | reverse complement strand
CCAACACCCCGCCGGACTCAGTCCTGGTGCGGCAGCCGGAAGGCGGTCACCTCCTCGCCGGCCGCCTGCTGCCGGTGGTTCTCGCGCCAGAGGTCGACGCCCTCCAGGCTGCCGTCCCGGATGGAGGCGGCCAGCTTCTCCACGAACTCGATCTCGGCCTCGATCTGGCCGCGCCGGTAGTCGCCCTCGATGAGGAACAGCCGCGGCACCCCGAGGTTGGCCGCGTAGCGCTGCATCTCCAGGCCGCCGTGCAGCTGGGACCGCAGCACGGCCGAGCGCTGCTCCAGCAGCCGGACCGCGGTGTCCGGGTCGAGCCCGCCGAGCAGGGACAGGCCGGCCTCGAAGGACTGGTATTCCTTCACCGGCGTGCCGATCAGGTCGGCCAGCCAGTCGACGAACTCCAGCCGCCCGGCCGCGGTGGTCTCGTAGACGGTGCGCTCCGGGCGGCGGCCGTCCCTGACCGTCTCCCGGGGCGCGATCAGGCCGTGCTTCTGCAGGGACTCGACCACCGAGTAGAGCGAGCCGTAGTTGAGCTTGATCGACTCGTGCTTGCCCCGCTCCCGCATGGTCGTGCTCATCTCGTACGGGTGCATGGGGCGCTCGGCCAGGCAGGCCAGCACGGCCAGCGCGAGCGGGTTGCTCACCTTGCGCCGGGCCATCGCGCCTCCTCCGACTCGATTACTCGGACTGGAGTATCTGAGCCTGAGTACCTGCTGTCAACCGAGGATTGCGCCATCGGAGTGACGCGTCCGGCAGCCGCTCACAGTCGGGGTACAGTCCGACACGCTGCGTGCTCATCGCACTGCTGTCTCCCGTCGCTCGTCCCCCGACCTGCGCAGACACGCGTTTCTGCCGCCCCTGAGGAGGCCCTTGGTGGTCGCGTTATTCGGCTACCTACCGCGCGGAAACGCGCTGTCGGACTCGGAGTTCAAGGTCCGGCACCAGTTCCTGCAATGGGTCCTGCTGCTGCACCTCCCCGCCCTGCTGATCTTCGGACTGGTCCGCGACTTCAGCGTCAACGAGTGTGTCGAGGCGATCGCGGTCCCCGCGGCCTTCCTGATGCTCAGCCGCACGCTGCAGAGCCGCCGGTTCGCCGCGCTGGCCCTGACCGCCGGCCTCAGCACCTGCTCGGTCGTGCTGGTCGTGCTGTCCGGCGGCGCCATCGAGGCGCACTTCCACTTCTTCGTCACCATCGGCCTGATCGCGCTCTACCAGGACTGGGTGCCGTTCGTCTGGAACATCGGCTTCACCGTGCTCAGCCACGGCATCGGCTCGCTGTTCCTGCCCGACGACCTCTTCGCCCACCTGGCCGGGCAGCACCGGCCCTGGACCTGGGCGATCATCCACGGCGTCGCGGTGCTCGCGGCCAGCGTCGGCACCATGATGCTGCTGGCCTTCACCGAGCGCGACCACCGCCGCACGGTCGAGCTGCGGGCCGAGCTGGTCGAGGGCAACCGCAAGCGGTTCACCGCCGACCTGCTGGTCAACCTGGCCCGCCGCAACCAGAACCTGATCTACCGGCAGCTGGAGCTGCTCAACAAGCTCGAGGACCACGAGCGCGACGCCGACCAGCTGTCCCACCTCTTCCAGCTCGACCACCTGGCCACCCGGATCCGGCGCAACGCCGAGAGCCTGCTGGTGCTGTCCGGGGAGGAGCCGGCCCGCAAGTGGGGCGGCTCGGTGCTGCGGGGCGACGTGGTCCGGGCCGCGACCGCCGAGATCGAGGAGCTGGACCGGGTCGACTTCTCCGTCGACGAGGCCCTGCAGGTCTCCGGTCGCGCCGTCGCCGACGCGACCCACCTGCTGGCCGAGCTGATCGAGAACGCGGTGCACTTCTCGCCGCCGGGGCTCTCGGTCATGGTCCGGACCCGGCCCTACCTGCCGGCGCCGGGCGCGCACGTGCTGACCAGCGCGGACTGGGGCGGCGGTATGCCGGCCGGCGACCTCGCCGACGCCAACGACCTGCTGCGCCGCCCGCGCGAGGTCGACCTGGCCTCGGCCCAGCGGCTCGGCCTGCACG
>CAXTVE010000387.1:0-2946 GCA_964247485.1 uncultured Propionibacteriaceae bacterium | reverse complement strand
CCGAAGGGCGAGACCGAGCTGACCCCGGAGGAGCGGCTGCTGCGGGCGATCTTCGGCGAGAAGGCCCGGGAGGTCCGCGACACCTCGCTCAAGGTGCCGCACGGCGAGTCCGGCACGGTGATCGGCGTCCGCGTCTTCGACCGGGAGTCCGACGACGAGCTCGCACCCGGGGTCAACCAGTTGGTCCGGGTGTACGTGGCCCAGAAGCGCAAGATCCAGGACGGCGACAAGCTCGCCGGCCGGCACGGCAACAAGGGCGTCATCTCCAAGATCCTCCCGGTCGAGGACATGCCGTTCATGGAGGACGGGACCCCGGTCGACATCGTGCTCAACCCGCTGGGCGTGCCCAGCCGGATGAACGTCGGCCAGGTGCTGGAGACCCACCTCGGGTGGGTGGCCAAGCAGGGCTGGGACCTGGACGGGGTCGAGGGCGCGTGGGCCGAGCGGCTGCGCGGCGTCGGGCTCGGGCACGTGGACGGCGACCAGAACCTGGCCACGCCGGTGTTCGACGGCGCCACCGAGGAGGAGATCACCGGTCTGCTCGGCAGCACGCTCACCTCGCGCGACGACGTACGCCTGGTCAATGCCGACGGCAAGGCCAACCTGTTCGACGGTCGGTCCGGCGAGCCGTTCCCCGCTCCGGTGGGGGTCGGCTACATCTACATGCTGAAGCTGCACCACCTGGTCGACGACAAGATCCACGCCCGCTCGACCGGCCCGTACTCGATGATCACGCAGCAGCCGCTGGGCGGTAAGGCCCAGTTCGGCGGCCAGCGGTTCGGCGAGATGGAGGTCTGGGCGCTGGAGGCGTACGGCGCGGCCTGGGCTCTGCAGGAGCTGTTGACCATCAAGTCCGACGACGTGCCGGGCCGGGTCAAGGTGTACGAGGCCATCGTCAAGG
The DNA here is from genome assembly GCA_964247485.1 of uncultured Propionibacteriaceae bacterium. Classification (GTDB taxonomy): domain Bacteria; phylum Actinomycetota; class Actinomycetes; order Propionibacteriales; family Propionibacteriaceae; genus Microlunatus. The sequence goes on along the minus strand of CAXTVE010000387.1, from coordinate 2,045 downwards.
GCGAGAACATTCCCGAGCCGGGCATCCCGGAGTCGTTCAAGGTGCTGGTCAAGGAGATGAAGTCGCTCTGCCTGAACGTCGAGGTGCTCAGTTCCGACGGCACCGAGGTCGAGCTGCGGGACTCCGAGGACGACTACCGCTCGAGCGAGGACTTCGGCATCGACCTGTCCCGCCGCCCGGGTGAGGGTCTCGCCGGGGTCGAAGAGGTCTAGGACCTGCTCTCTCTCCGACTTGTCAGCCCACGTGGTCGCCAGGGCGACCACCGAGGCTGACAAGTCGGCAGGGGGAGTGGGTCACCGAGTGCAGTGCATTGAGAAGCAACTAAAGAGAAGAGACATAACAAGTGCTCGACGTGAACTTCTTCGACGAGATCCGCATCGGCCTGGCCACCGCCGACGAGATCCGGCAGTGGTCGCACGGTGAGGTGAAGAAGCCGGAGACGATCAACTACCGCACGCTCAAGCCCGAGCGGGACGGCCTGTTCTGCGAGAAGATCTTCGGTCCCACCCGGGACTGGGAGTGCTACTGCGGCAAGTACAAGCGGGTCCGCTTCAAGGGCATCATCTGCGAGCGCTGCGGCGTCGAGGTCACCCGCGCCAAGGTGCGTCGTGAGCGGATGGGCCACATCGAGCTGGCCGCCCCGGTCACCCACATCTGGTACTTCAAGGGTGTCCCGAGCCGGCTGGGCTACCTGCTGGACATCGCGCCGAAGGACCTGGAGAAGGTCATCTACTTCGCCGCCTACATGATCACCGCGGTCGACGACGAGGCGCGGCACCGCGACCTGTCCTCGCTCGAGGCCAAGATCGACGTGGAGCGCAAGCAGCTCGAGAGCCGGCGCGACTCCGACATCGAGGCGCGGATGACCAAGCTGGAGGAGGACACCGCGGCCCTGGAGGCCGAGGGGGCCAAGGCGGACGCCAAGCGCAAGGTGCGCGAGGGGGCCGAGCGCGAGGTCAAGCAGCTCCGCGACCGGGCCCAGCGTGAGCTGGACCGGCTGGACGCGGTGTGGAGCCGGTTCAAGAACCTCAAGGTGCAGGACCTCGAGGGCGACGAGGTGCTCTACCGGGAGATGAAGACCCGGTTCGGCAAGTACTTCGAGGGCTCGATGGGCGCCGGTGCGATCCAGAAGCGCCTGGAGACCTTCGACCTGGAGGCCGAGGCCGCCGACCTCAAGGAGACCATCCAGACCGGCAAGGGCCAGCGGAAGACCCGCGCCCTGAAGCGGCTCAAGGTCGTCTCGGCGTTCCTGACCACCAAGAACTCACCGGCCGGCATGGTGCTGGACTGCGTCCCGGTCATCCCGCCGGACCTGCGCCCGATGGTGCAGCTGGACGGCGGTCGGTTCGCGACCTCGGACCTGAACGACCTCTACCGCCGGGTGATCAACCGGAACAACCGGCTGAAGCGCCTGCTCGACCTCGGCGCGCCCGAGATCATCGTGAACAACGAGAAGCGGATGCTGCAGGAGGCCGTGGACTCGCTGTTCGACAACGGCCGCCGCGGGCGTCCGGTCACCGGCCCGGGCAACCGGCCGCTGAAGTCGATCTCCGACATGCTGAAGGGCAAGCAGGGCCGGTTCCGGCAGAACCTGCTGGGCAAGCGCGTCGACTACTCCGGCCGTTCGGTCATCGTGGTCGGCCCGCAGCTCAAGCTGCACCAGTGCGGTCTGCCCAAGGCGATGGCGCTGGAGCTGTTCAAGCCGTTCGTGATGAAGCGGCTGGACGACCTCAACCACGCCCAGAACATCAAGTCCGCGAAGCGGATGGTGGAGCGCCAGCGGCCCGTCGTGTGGGACGTGCTGGAGGAGGTCATCTCCGAGCACCCGGTGCTGCTCAACCGGGCGCCGACCCTGCACCGGCTGGGCATCCAGGCGTTCGAGCCGCAGCTGATCGAGGGCAAGGCCATCCAGATCCACCCGCTGGTCTGCACCGCCTTCAACGCGGACTTCGACGGTGACCAGATGGCGGTGCACCTGCCGCTGTCGGCGGAGGCGCAGGCCGAGGCCCGGATCCTGATGCTGTCCACCAACAACATCCTGAAGC
>CAXTVE010000386.1:0-2980 GCA_964247485.1 uncultured Propionibacteriaceae bacterium | reverse complement strand
TGACGGCGTCGCGGGCCGCCTCCCGGTTGCCGGTGACCGCCGTGGCGAAGACCAGCAGCGACGGCCCGCGCTCGGCGGCCCACGCGTCGAAGCCGGCGGCGGACGGTCGTGCCGTCGCCACCGCCGCCTCCACGCCCGCCCCGGTCACCGGGAGCGCCGCCAGGGTGTCCACAGCCCCTACACGCAGACGGCGGCTCTTTCGTTGCAGGCCGCCCACAGTGCACAGGTTCCTGCCGCGGAGCACAGGTTGCAACCTGTGGCATCTACCCGAAACCTATGCCGGCATAGGTTTCGGTTGTCGGACGCCAGGGTTCTCGCCACCCGCCGGTCATCAACCCTTGTCAACGGCCCCTCGATGAGTATGCTCGTCGCCAGGTGGGTCGCAATTTGACCGATCTGCTCCTGCCTGCGCTCGAAGGGTTGACCCTCGCGCATTTCTCGCCTATATTTGGGGTTTGCCCTCGCCGTTTTGTCGACCCGTCTTTCTTTGACACGGGTCGTTCTGCGTGCGCGGAAGACAACTGCACCACCTGCTTGCGGACCCCGGAAGGATCCCTCTTGGCCGCCTTGCGCACTGCCTCGAACAACAACGTCGTCTCCCCCACCGGCCGTATCTCGTTCGCGAAGATCGCCGAACCCATGGAAGTCCCGGACCTGCTGGATCTGCAGATCGATTCCTTCGACTGGCTCGTCGGGAACGAGGCGTGGCGTAACCGCGTCGAGGCCGCGCTCGGCCAGGGCCGGACGGACATCAACACCAAGTCCGGGCTGGAGGAGATCTTCGAGGAGATCTCCCCGATCGAGGACTTCTCCGGGACCATGTCGCTGTCGTTCCGCGACCATCGGTTCGAGCCGCCGAAGAACTCGGTGGAGGAGTGCAAGGACCGCGACGTCACCTACGCTGCGCCGCTCTTCGTCACCGCCGAGTTCATGAACAACGAGACCGGCGAGATCAAGAGCCAGACGGTCTTCATGGGCGACTTCCCGCTGATGACCGACAAGGGCACCTTCGTCATCAACGGCACCGAGCGGGTGGTGGTGTCGCAGCTGGTCCGCTCGCCGGGCGTCTACTTCGAGCAGACCACCGACAAGACCTCGGACAAGGACATCTTCACCTGCAAGATGATCCCGAGCCGTGGCGCGTGGCTGGAGTTCGAGATCGACAAGCGCGACATGGTCGGCGTCCGGCTGGACCGCAAGCGCAAGCAGAACGTGACCGTGCTGCTCAAGGCCCTGGGCTGGGACGACGCCAAGATCCTGGAGGAGTTCGGCCAGTACGAGTCGATGCGGCTGACCCTGGAGAAGGACCACACCACCACCCAGGACGAGGCGCTGCTCGACATCTACCGGAAGCTCCGGCCGGGCGAGCCGCCGACCCGCGAGGCCGCGCAGGCGCTGCTGGAGAACTACTACTTCAACCCGAAGCGCTACGACCTGGCCAAGGTCGGCCGGTACAAGATCAACAAGAAGCTGGGCCTGGAGCTGCCGTTCGACCGGCAGGTGCTGACCGTCGAGGACATCGTGGCGGCGATCCGGTTCGTGGTCGCGCTGCACGAGGGGACCGAGACCCTGGAGTCCCCGCGGGGTGAGCTGCTGGTCGAGGAGGACGACATCGACCACTTCGGCAACCGCCGGCTGCGGACGGTGGGCGAGCTGATCCAGAACCAGCTCCGTACGGGGCTGGGCCGGATGGAGCGCGTCGTCCGGGACCGGATGACCACCCAGGACGTCGAGGCGATCACGCCGCAGACCCTGATCAACATCCGCCCGGTCGTCGCGGCGCTGAAGGAGTTCTTTGGCACCTCGCAGCTGAGCCAGTTCATGGACCAGACCAACCCGATCGCCGGCCTGACCCACAAGCGGCGGCTCTCGGCACTGGGTCCGGGCGGTCTGTCCCGCGACCGGGCCGGCATGGAGGTCCGCGACGTGCACCCGAGCCACTACGGCCGGATGTGCCCGATCGAGACCCCGGAGGGCCCGAACATCGGGCTGATCGGCTCGCTGGCGTCCTTCGCCCGGGTCAACGCCTTCGGCTTCGTCGAGACCCCGTACCGCAAGGTCGAGAACGGCCGGGTCACCGACCAGATCGACTACCTGACCGCAGACGTCGAGGATCGCTACACCATCGCCCAGGCCAACGCCAAGCTGGACGACGAGGGCACCTTCGTCGAGGAGCGGGTGCTGTCCCGCCGCCGGCACGGCGACCCCGACACCGTCCCGGGCGACTCCATCCAGTACATGGACGTCTCGCCGCGGCAGATGGTCTCGGTGGCCACCGCGATGATCCCGTTCCTGGAGCACGACGATGCTTCGCGCGCCCTGATGGGCTCGAACATGCAGCGCCAGGCGGTGCCGCTGATCCGGTCCGAGGCTCCTTTCGTGGGCACCGGCATGGAGTACCGCGGTGCGGTCGACGCCGGGGATGTGACCGTTGCGACCAACCCGGGCGTGGTCACCTCGGTGAGCGCCGACCTGGTCGACATCGCACACGACGACGGGACGTACAAGACCTACCGGCTCGCGAAGTTCCGCCGGTCCAACCAGGGCACCTGCATCAACCAGCGGCCCCTGGTGAGCGCCGGGCAGCGGGTCGAGAAGGGGACGCCGCTGGCCGACGGCCCGTGTACCGACTCCGCGGAGATGGCGCTGGGCCGCAACCTGTTGGTCGCGTTCATGCCCTGGGAGGGGCACAACTACGAGGACGCGATCATCCTGTCCCAGCGGGTCGTCCAGGACGACGTGCTCACCTCGATCCACATCGAGGAGCACGAGGTCGACGCCCGCGACACCAAGCTCGGGGCCGAGGAGATCACCCGCGACATCCCCAACGTCAGCGAAGAGATGCTGGCCGACCTGGACGAGCGGGGCATCATCCGGATCGGCGCCGAGGTCTCGACCGGCGACATCCTCGTCGGCAAGGTCACCCCGAAGGGCGAGACCGAGCTGACCCCGGAGGAGCGGCTGCTGCGGGCGATCTTCG
>CAXTVE010000385.1:0-2995 GCA_964247485.1 uncultured Propionibacteriaceae bacterium | reverse complement strand
CCCAGTGCATGCCGTAGCTGAAGTACACGTACAGGTGCCCGGGCGGCCCGAACATCACCGCGGTGCGGGCGGTCGGGCCGCGGTAGGCGTGCGACGCCGGGTCGCTCGCCCCGTCGTACGCCTCCACCTCGGTCAGCCGCACCGCCACCTCGCCGTGTCGCAGCACCGCACCCAGCAGGGTCGGCGCGACCTCGTGCACCGGTCCGCTCAGGTCCCAGCTCACGGCCGGACCTCGACGGTGCCCGCGGCGCCCTCGGCCCGCCGATGGACGTCGCGGCGGCTCAGCCGACCGTCACCCACTCGCCGGAGGCGGCCGATCGCAGCATCGCGTCGCAAATCTGGGCGGCCCGCAGCCCGTCGGCGAAGGTCGGCAGCCCGTCGGGCGCCGCCCCGTCGATCGCCGCGTACGTGTCGGCGACGTAGTTCTCGAAGCACTGCGCGTAGCCCATCGCGTGTCCGGCCGGCAGCATGGACAGCCGCCGCTGCTCCGCCGAGCCGGAGTTGGGGTCCCGCACCAGGACCCGCGACCCGTCGTCGGTGCCGACCCAGAGCTCCTCGGGATGCTCCTGGTCGAACGTCGCGCTGGAGTGCATGCCGTCGACCTCCAGCCACAGCCGGTTCTTGCGCCCGGCGGCGAGCTGGCTGATCACGGCCGACCCGGCCACGTCGTTCGCGGTCCGGAACAGGATCAGTGCGCTGTCCTCGGTCTCGACATCCACCATCGGGGCGTCGACCGGCGCGGCGCTGAAGGTCGGTACGGTCGCGTCCGGCCGTTGCTTGATGGTGATGGAGGTGGTCGCCACCAGCGAGGTGATCCGCTCGCCGGTGACCCACTCGGCCAGGTCGCACCAGTGCGAGCCGATGTCGCCGAAGGCCCGTGACGGGCCGCCGGCCACCGGGTCTACCCGCCAGCTGGTCGCCCGCGGGTCGAGCAGCCAGTCCTGGAGGTAGTGCCCGTGGACCAGGTTGACCGCGCCGAACCCGCCGTCCTGCACCCGCGCCCGCATCTCCCGGGCCATCGGGTGGAAGCGGTAGGCGAAGGGGATGGTGTGCACCCGTCCGGACGCCTCGGCCCCCGCGTACGCCTGCTGGGCGTCGGCCAGCCCGGTGCCGAGCGGCTTCTCGCACAGCACGTGCTTGCCCGCGCCGAGCAGGGCCACCGCGTACGGCACGTGGGAGGCGTTCGGCGTACAGATGTGGACGACCTCGGCCTCGCTCGCGACGACCTCGTCGAGGCTCGCGTACGCGTGCTCGACCCCCCAGGAGTCCGCGACCTGACGGGACCGGTCGGGACTGGACGCCATCACCCCGACCACCGTGGCCCCGGCCAGCACGGCCGCCCGCCGGTGCACCTCGCCGATCATCCCGGCCCCCAGGATGGCCACCCGCTTCGACGCTGAAGATCCCATGAAGGTCAGCGTAGGGGGCGCGACCGACGAACCGGCGACCCCCGACAATGGCCCCGTGCCCGCCGCCCGGATCCTGCTAGTCGAGGACAGCGACGCCATCCGGCTTCCGGTGGCGACCGCGCTGACCGCGCACGGGTTCCTCGTCGACGCCCCCCCGGCCGCCCGCCCCCGGGCGCGCCCGCGGGTCGGGGTGGGGCCCGACCCGGGGATGCTGGGCGTTATGCTCCCGGGGCGGGCCGGGGGCGCGCTGCTGGGCGCCACGCGCCAGGTGAGCACAGCCGCCGTGCTGATGCTGACCGCCCGCGACACCCTGGCCGACCGGGTGCAGGGGCTGACCGCCGGGGCCGACGACTACCTGGTCAAGCCGTTCGCGATGGCCGAGCTGCTCGCCCGGGTCCACGCGGTGCTCCGGCGGAGCCGGCCGGGCGGGGTCACCATCTGCGTCGGTGATCTGGAGATCAGCGACGACGCCACGCAGGTGCGCCGGGGCGGCGCCCCGCTGGATCTGACCGACACCGAGCGGCGGCTGCTCGGCTACCTGGCGGCGCACCGCGAGCGGGTGGTCAGCAAGACCCAGATCCTGACCGCGGTCTGGGGCTACGACGGCTTCGACGACAACGTGGTCGAGGTGCACGTCAGCTCGCTGCGCCGCAAGGTCGAGGCCGGCGGGCGGACCCGGCTGGTGCACACCGTACGCGGGCGGGGCTACCGGCGCGGCGCCGCGCCGTGAGCGCGGCGGGGTTGAACACCGTCTCGCTGCGGACCCGGCTGACCACCGCGGTGATCGCGGTGCTGGCCCTGGTCCTGGTCCTGACCGGGGTGGTCGTCAACGCGGTCTTCGTCGCCCAGTCCGACCGGAGCCTGGACGCCCTGCTGGCCGACCGGGTCCAGCTGGCCCGGCAGCTCGCCCGGGGCGGAGTGGTGGGGCCGCTGCAGGTCGTCCGGCGGATCGAGACCGACGGGGTCCGCGCGCACCTGGTGCTGCGGAACGGGACGGAGTTCGGTACGCCGACCCCGGGCGGGCCGGCCGTCAAGAGCACCACCGTCACGCTCGACGGGCGCGGGCGCCTCGACCAGGCCCGGCTGACCCTGACCCTCGACACCGGGCTGGTCAGCGGGGCGCGGTCCCGGCTGCGGCGGATCCTCGCCCTGGTCAGCCTGGGGGCGCTGGGGCTCAGCGCGCTGCTGGTGGCCGCGGCGGTACGGCTCGCGCTGCGACCGCTGGACGCGATGGCCGCGCTGGCGCAGACGATCACCCAGGGCAACCGCGGCCGGCGGCTGGCCCCGACCCGGACGGACACCGAGCTCGGGCAGACGGCGCAGGCGTTCGACGAGATGCTGGACGAGCTGGAGGGGGCGGAGACGCGGGCCCGGCAGGCCGAGGAGCGGACCCGGGCGTTCCGGGGCGACGCGGCGCACGAGCTGCGGACGCCGATCACCGGGGTGCAGGCGGCGGCCGAGACCCTGCTGCACCACGGCGACTCGCTGCCGGCGGCCGACCGGGAGCACCTGCAGGCGCTGCTGGTCCGCGAGGCGCAGCGGGCCGGCAGGCTGGTCTCGGACCTGCTGGCCGCCGCCCGGCTGGA
>CAXTVE010000384.1:0-3000 GCA_964247485.1 uncultured Propionibacteriaceae bacterium | reverse complement strand
CGACGGCCCGGGGCCGGCCGGCCCGGACCGCCGCCAGCGTCGCGGCCAGCTCGTCCGGCGGCGCCAGCTCGTCCGTCGGCGTACTCAGCGCTCGCCCGCGGCCGTGCTCGTTTTGAGGATCAGGGCATCGCCCTGGCCGCCCCCGCCGCACAGGGCGGCCACCCCGGTACCGCCGCCGCGCCGGCGCAGCGCGTACGCCAGCGTCAGCACCAGTAGCGCACCCGACGCGCCGATCGGGTGGCCCAGGGCGATGGCCCCGCCGTTGATGTTGACCTTCGCGTCGGTCTCGGCCGCGCTGAGGCCCAGGGCCCGGGCGCTGGCCACCCCGACGGCGGCGAACGCCTCGTTGATCTCGATCAGGTCGAGCTCGCCGACCCCGATCCCCTCCTTGGCGAGCGCCGCCCGGATCGCCTGCTCCGGCTGGAGCTGGAGCGAGGAGTCGGGGCCGGCGACCATGCCGTGGGCCCCGATCTCGGCCAGCGGGGTCAGTCCCAGCCGGGCGGCCGCCGCCGGGCTGGCCACCACCAGCGCGGCTGCGCCGTCGGAGATGGGACTGGAGGAGCCCGCGGTGATCGTGCCGTCGCGGCCGAACGCGGGGCGCAGCTCGGCCAGCGACTCGGCGGTGACACCCTCCCGGATGCCCTCGTCAGCGGCGACCAGTCGATCCGGACCCCGGCGCTGCGGGACCTTGACCTCGACCAGCTCCTCGCCCATCACCCCGCTGGCCGTGGCCGCCGCCGCTCGCTGGTGCGACCGCGCCGCGAAGGCGTCCTGGTCGGCGCGGCTCACCAGCACCTCGCCGGTGTTGCCGCCGTCGGTCAGGGCGCCCATCGACTGGTCGGTGAACACGTCCCACAGCCCGTCGGTCGCCATGTGGTCCACCAGCTCGACCGTGCCGTACCGGAAGCCGGCGCGCGACCGCGGCAGCAGGTGCGGGGCGAGGGTCATCGACTCCATGCCCCCGGCCACCACGACCTCGCACTCCCCGGCCCGGATCAGCTGGTCGGCCAGGGCGACGGCGTTCAGGCCCGAGAGGCAGACCTTGTTGATCGTCATCGCCGGCACGTTCATCGCGATGCCGGCGTTCACCGCGGCCTGCCGGGCCGGGATCTGGCCCGCGCCCGCGGCCAGCACCTGGCCCATGATCACGTAGTCGACGTCGCCGGGGGCGACCCCGGACCGCTCCAGCGCGGCCGCGATCGCGTAGCCGCCGAGCGCGGTGGCCGGCACGTCCGCGTACGCACCCATCAACCTGCCGATCGGCGTCCGCGCGCCGCCGAGAAGAACCGAACCCATACCGCAGTTCTACACCGGTCCGGGCGACCCGCCCCGGTGCGCGGTGCGAGAATTCCGCGGTGACCGAGTGGGCCGACCTGGAGACCGTGCCGGGGATCGTGGGGCTGGACCACGTCGGGTTGGCGGTGACCGACCTCGACCGGGCCGTTGACCTGCACACCCGGGTGTTGGGACTGCACGTGACCCACCGGGAGACCAACGCCGAGCAGGGGGTGCACGAGGTGATGCTGGTGGTCCCGGGCGCCGGGTCCACCACCCAGCTGCAGCTGCTGGCCCCGCTCGACGAACGCTCCCCGGTGCACCGGTTCCTGGCCCGTCGCGGGCCTGGCCTGCACCACCTCGCGTACGCGGTGCAGGACGTCCGTACCGCATCCTCAGTTCTCGTGCGGCGCGGATTCCGGCTGCTCTATGATGCACCGAGGGCCGGCACCCGCGGCTCGTTGATCAACTTTGTCCACCCCCAGGAAGCCGGCGGGGTCTTGATCGAACTGGTCGAGACCGTCGCCCCGACCAAGGGTCGAGGTTGAGCGGGGGCAGCTGGTCGGGCACGGCTCGTTGGCGACACATCATTCGGCATCTGGGAATCGGGAGAGGTTCTGCGCGGTGAGCTCATCGGATAACACGGGGTTGGGTCTGTTCGACGACGCGGCCAGCGCTGTCGGGAACTTCCCGACCGCCTTGCGCGGCTACGACCGCACCGCGGTCGACGACTATGTCCGCACCCTGGAGGCCAGCGTCGTCCAGTCGCGCCGGCGGTCGACCCAGCTGGAGCAGCAGGTGACGGCGCTGCAGGACCAGATGGCCGCGCAGAGCGATAAGAGCAGCGCCTCCGACCTCGACTACAGCAACCTCGGTGGGCGGGCCAACGACATCCTCCGGCTGGCCCAGGAGCAGGCCCGCGAGCTCGTGGAGAACGCCACCATCGAGGCCGAGAAGGTCAAGGAGACGGCGCGTCGGGAGGCCGACGGTCTGCGCAGCGCCGCGGCCCGGGAGGGCACCGCCATCAAGACCGGCGGCACGGCGGAGATCGACCAGCTGCGGACCAAGCTGCACGCCGACGTCCAGGCGCAGGTGGACAAGGCGAAGGCCGAGGCCGAGGCCCTGATCGCCGCGGCCCGCCGCCAGGCCGAGGCGCTCCGCCGCGAGGCGGACCACGAGGCGCAGACCGCCCGGCAGAACGCCTACCTGGACACCGAGAACCTGCGGCGCACCGTCGAGCGGGAGGCGGCCGAGATCCGCCAGCAGGTCGCGGCCGAGCGCGAGCAGGCGGTCGGAGCGATGAAGAAGTCGCACGACGAGGCCCAGACCCGCACGGCCGAGCTGCTGGCCGAGGCGACGCGGCACCATGACCAGTCCGCGGAGCGCCTCGAGGCCGACATCGCCGAGGCCGCCCGGATCCGGGCCGAGGCCCTGGCCGAGGCCGAGCTGACCAAGGCGAACGCGAACTCCGAGTCCGATGCCCGGGTGGCGACGGCCAAGAAGCAGGCGACCGCGATCAGTGAGCGGACCCAGCAGGAGTTCACGTGGCGCAAGCAGCAGCTGCGCCGCGAGACCGAGCTGCTGCACCAGCGCAAGCAGGCTGTGCTCAGCCAGCTGGCCAGCCTGTCCGCCCTGGCCGAGCAGACCGCGAACGCGTTCCCCGACCTGGACGATCCGGCCGACCTCGAGGGCGATGACGAGCCCGGTGACCGGACCGTGCTGCGG
>CAXTVE010000383.1:0-3014 GCA_964247485.1 uncultured Propionibacteriaceae bacterium | reverse complement strand
CGGCCTGCTGCGGCCCATCGGTATCGTCTGCCTGGCGGGGGGCGCGGTGCTGCTGCTGGCCGGGCGGCTCGGGCTGGCCCTCGGCCGCCTCCGGGCGCGGACGTCGACGGCCGGCCCGGTCGGCTACGCGCCACCGTCCGCCATCCAGGAGGGGCAGCACGAACAGCCGGGGCCGACGCGGACCCCGCCGCCCGATGCCGGCGTGGGGGGGGCGCCGCGGGCGGGCGCCCCCCCCAACCCCCCCCCGGCGCCCCCCCCGCCGCCGGGGCACAACCGCCCGGGCGGCTGACGCCCGCGCGCAGTTGCGGTGGGCGCGCCCCTCGACTTGATTGGGCGTACGCCGTCTGACAGAATCGTCAGGTTGCTCCGACGGGGTCGCCGTGGCACGCCTGCTTTGATCGGGGCTGCCGAACCGCGAGACTCCGACTGCTCGGTTGGTGCGGACACCAGGTCCGTCAAGCCGGGCCACCTCCATGATGCAGGGGATCTGGTGGTGGAGTGCGCCGAGCCGGGCCGACACGCCCGACCTCGGGGGTCGGAGCAGCACGGCAGCAGGACACCATGTCGGAGACGGCACGAAGAAGAGGACAGGACGTGGCGGGACAAAAGATCCGCATTCGGCTCAAGGCCTATGACCACGAGGTCATCGACTCCTCGGCGCGCAAGATCGTCGACACGGTGACCCGGACGGGTGCGCGCGTGGCCGGCCCCGTGCCGCTGCCCACCGAGAAGAACGTGTTCTGCGTGATCCGGTCGCCGCACAAGTACAAGGACAGCCGCGAGCACTTCGAGATGCGCACGCACAAGCGGCTGATCGACATCATCGACCCCACGCCCAAGACCGTTGACTCGCTGATGCGCCTCGACCTGCCGGCCGGCGTCGACATCGAGATCAAGCTCTAAGGACGATTCCGTGTCTTCCAATCGCAAGGTGAAGGGTCTGCTGGGCACCAAGCTCGGCATGACCCAGCTCTGGGACGAGAACAACCGTGTCGTCCCGGTGACCGTTGTCGCGGCCGGGCCGTGCGTGGTCACCCAGGTCCGGACCCCGGGCAGCGACGGCTACTCCGCCGTCCAGCTGGGCTTCGGCGCCATCAAGCCCAAGCAGCTGACCAAGCCCAGCGCCGGCCACTTCGACAAGGCGGGCGTGACCCCGCGCAAGCACCTGGTCGAGATCCGCACCAACGACGCGAGCGAGTACACCCTCGGCCAGGAGCTGACCGCCGAGGTGTTCGCCGCCGACGAGGTGCTGGACGTGACCGGGGTCAGCAAGGGCAAGGGCACCGCGGGTGTGATGAAGCGGCACGGCTTCGGCGGTCTGCGGGCCAGCCACGGTGTGCACCGCAAGCACCGCTCGCCGGGCTCGATCGGCGGCTGCGCCACCCCCGGCAAGGTGTTCAAGGGCCTCAAGATGGCCGGCCGGATGGGTGTGGACCGCGTCACCGTGCAGAACCTGACCGTGCACGCCGTGGACGCCGAGCGCGGTCTCATCCTGATCAAGGGCGCGATCCCCGGCAACAAGGGTGGCTTGGTGGTCCTGCGCAGTGCGGCCAAGAAGGAGCAGCCGGCATGAGCACCATCGACGTTCTGGACGCCACGGGCGCCAAGGCCGGCTCGGTCGAGCTGCCGCCGGCCCTGTTCGACGTCACCGCCAACATCCCGCTGATCCACCAGGTCGTGGTGGCTCAGCTCGCGGCGGCCCGACAGGGCACGCACGCGACCAAGGGCCGGGGCGAGGTACGCGGCGGCGGCAAGAAGCCCTACCGCCAGAAGGGCACGGGCCGGGCCCGGCAGGGCTCGATCCGGGCGCCGCAGTACAAGGGCGGCGGCATCGTGCACGGCCCGCAGCCGCACGGCTACGCCCAGCGGACCCCCAAGAAGATGATCGCCGCCGCGCTCCGTGGCGCACTGTCCGACCGCGCCCGCGACGGCCGGGTGTACGTCGTCCAGGAGCTGGTGCCCGGGGACGTGCCGTCGACGCGTACCGCCTTGGGCGCCCTGCAGGCGGTCGCGAGCAGCGACAAGGTGCTCGTGGTGCTGCACCGGGACGAGGACCTGTCCTGGCTCAGCCTGCGCAACGTCGTCACCGTGCACGCGCTGGCGGTGGACCAGCTCAACGCGTACGACGTCCTGGTCAACGACGAGGTCGTCTTCACCGCCGCGGCGCTGGACGCCTACATCGCCCGCAGCGGCGGCCGTGCTGCGTCGGCCGAGGTGACCGCGGAGCCCACCGACGAGGAGCTCGCGGCCCAGCGGGCTGAGCCGGTCGAAGCACCGGAGCCGGCCCTGCGACCGGCTCAGCACAGCGACGCCGAGCTGGCGTCGGCCTCGGTCGAGGGTTCGGCCGAGCCGACCAATGCCGAGCTGGCCGCGACGGCCGCCTCGGTCGCCGAGGTGCTCGAGCCCGTCGAGACCGACGAGGAGGAGGTCAAGTGAGTGTCAAGATCCGCGACCATCGCGACATCCTGCTCGCCCCGGTGGTGAGCGAGAAGAGCTACGCGCTGCTGGACGAGAACAAGTACACGTTCCTGGTCGCGCCGCACGCCAACAAGACCGAGATCAAGATCGCCGTGGAGACGGTGTTCAAGGTCAACGTCACCGGGGTGAACACCCTGAACCGGCCGGGCAAGACGCGGCGGACCCGCTACGGCACGGGCAAGCGGCCCGACACCAAGCGGGCCATCGTGACCGTGGCCGACGGCCAGCGCATCGACATCTTCTCCGCCCCGGGCAGCTGAGGACGTACTGAACATGGCAATCCGCAAGTACAAGCCGACCACCCCGGGCCGCCGGGGTTCCTCGGTCGCCGACTTCGCCGAGGTCACCCGCAGCACGCCGGAGAAGTCCCTGGTGGTGCCCAGTCCCAAGACGGGCGGGCGCAACAGCAGCGGCCGGATCACCACCCGGCACATCGGGGGCGGGCACAAGCAGGCGTACCGGCTGGTCGACTTCAAGCGCTACGACAAGGACGGCGTGCCGGCCAAGGTCGCGCACATCGAGTACGACCCCAACCG
>CAXTVE010000382.1:0-3027 GCA_964247485.1 uncultured Propionibacteriaceae bacterium | reverse complement strand
CCCCGGGCCCGGGGACTGGACGACCGGGAGGCCGTCCGGGCCTACCCGGACAAGGCGGCCGCCCAGGCCGACGTGCTGGACCGACTCGCCCCGGGCGACGTGGTCCTGGTCAAGGCCTCGCGTGGCTTAGCCTTGGACACCGTGGCGGAGGCGATCCTGGCGTTCGGGGAGACGACCGCGTGAGATCCGCGCCAGGAGAGGCCGGCGCGTGAGGACGCCCCGGCCGGAGGCCGGCCCATGAGAACGATCGTGCTGGCCGGCGGCATCGCACTGCTCGGCACCCTGCTCGGCACCCGGCTGGCCATCCGCATCCTGGTCCGCAAGGGGTACGGACAGCTGATCCGCGACGACGGCCCGACCACCCACCACGTCAAGCGCGGCACCCCGACGATGGGTGGCCTGGTCATCATCGCCGCGGTGCTGCTGGCCTACTCGGCCAGCCACCTGATCACCTGGACGCCGCCGTCGGTGTCGGCGCTGCTGGTCCTGTTCCTGTTCACCGGGCTGGGGGTCGTCGGCTTCCTGGACGACTGGATCAAGATCCGCAACCAGCGCTCGCTGGGGCTGCGCAGCAAGGCCAAGATCGCCGGCCAGTCGGTCATCGCGATCGTCTTCGCCCTGCTCGCCCTGCAGTTCCCCGACGAGCGCAACATCACCCCGGCGTCGCGCTACATCTCCTTCCTTCGCGACATCGACTGGGTGCCCCGGCTGCCCATCGTGCTGGTGATCATCTGGGTCATCCTGCTGATCGCCGCGGCCAGCAACGGGGTGAACCTGACCGACGGGCTGGACGGCCTCGCCGCCGGGACCTGCGTGATGATCTTCGGCGCGTACACCCTGGTCAACATCTGGCAGCGCAACCAGTCCTGCGCCTACACCGCTTCGGCCGGGCCCAAGTGCTACGAGGTGCGCGACCCGTTCGACCTGGCGGTGGTGGCCATCGCCCTGGCTGCAGCCTGCTTCGGCTTCCTGTGGTGGAACGCCGAGCCGGCCAAGATCTTCATGGGGGACACCGGGTCCCTCTCGCTCGGTGGCGCCCTGGCCGGCATGGCCATCTTCACCCGGACCGAGCTGCTGCTGGTCATCCTCGGCGGGCTGCTGGTGATCGAGGTGATGTCGGTCGTGCTGCAGGTCGGCTACTTCAAGGCCACCCACGGCAAGCGGATGTTCAAGATGTCGCCGATCCACCACCACTTCGAGCTGCTCAACTGGGCCCAGGTCACCATCGTGATGCGGTTCTGGATCATCGCCGGGCTGTTCGTCTCCGCCGGCCTCGGCATCTTCTACGCCGAGTGGGTGTCCGGTACGTGAGCGAGCTTGCGAGCTCACCATCGAGCACAGCAGCGCCGCGAATGTGGTCGACGAGCGTCAGCGAGGAGGACACATGAGCGTCGACTGGCTACCGGCCGCGAACGGTGCCTCGCCGTGGCCCCAGGCCCACGTCGTGGTCGCCGGCATCGGGGTGTCGGGGTTCGCCGCGGCCGACGGGCTGCTGGAGTTCGGGGCCCGGGTCACCGTGCTCGACGACCGGGCCGACGCGGCCAACTCCGACAAGGGCACACTGCTGGAGACCCTGGGCGGCACGGTCCGGCTGGGTCCGGGCGCCACCGCCGAGCTGCCTGCCGGTGCGGACCTGGTGATCACCACCGGCTGGCCGGCCACCGCCCCCCTGCTGGTCCAGGCGGCCGCCCGTGGCGTCCCCATCTGGAGCGAGGTCGAGCTGGCCTGGCGGCTCAGCCGGCCGGACCGGGCCGTGCCCTGGCTCGGCATCACCGGCACCAACGGCAAGACCACCACCACGTCGATGCTGGCGGCCATCCTGTCGGCCGCCGGCCTGCGGACGGCCGCCGTGGGCAACATCGGCCGGCCGGTCACCGAGACCGTGCTCGACCGGGCGCCCTACGACGTGCTCGCGGTCGAGCTGTCCAGCCACCAGCTGCACTGGTCCTCCTCGCTGGCCCTGCACTCCGCCGCCGTGCTCAACGTCCAGCCGGACCACCTGGACTGGCACGGCTCCTACGCCGCGTACGCCGACGCCAAGGCCACCATCTACGCCGGCGTCTCGGCCAGCTGCGTCTACAACGTCGCCGACCCGGAGACCGAGCGGATGGTCGAGGAGGCGGAGGTGGTCGAGGGCGCGCGGGCCATCGGCTTCACCCTCGGCACCCCGGGGCTGTCCATGCTCGGCGTGGTCGACGACCTGCTGGTCGACCGGGCCTTCATCCCCCAGCGGCGCGACTCCGCGCTCGAGCTGGCCGGTCTCGCCGACGTGCCGGGGGCCGCACCCGGCCAGCCGCCCGCCCCGCACCTGGTGGCCAACGCGCTGGCGGCCGCCGCCCTGGCCCGGTCGTACGGTGTGCCGGCCACCGCGGTGCGTGACGGGCTGCGGGCCACCACCCTCGGCGGCCACAAGATCCAGCTGGTGGCCGAGCTCGCCGGGGTGCGCTGGGTGGACGACTCCAAGGCCACCAATCCGCACGCGGCCGACGCGGCGCTGCGCGCGTACGAGGCGCCGAGCCGCGCGGAGGCCAGCAAGATCGTCTGGATCGCCGGCGGGCAGGCCAAGGGCACCACCTTCGACGATCTGGTCGCCAGCCACGCCGGTCGGCTGCGCGGGGCGGTGCTGCTGGGGGTCGACCGGGACGTGATCGCCGAGGCGCTGGCCCGACACGCGCCCGAGGTCCCGGTGACAACCATCGCGGCCACGGACACTAGTGCCATGGCACAGGCCGTCGCAGCTGCCGACCAGCTGGCCAGGCCCGGCGACGCCGTGCTCCTGGCGCCGGGGTGCGCCAGCCGGGACATGTATCCCGACTACGCCGCCCGCGGGGAGGCCTTCGCCGCGGCCGTGCGTGAGCGCGGTAGGGGGAGCCGATGAGTCCCACCAGGGGGTCGACCCCCTCGGACCCCCGACACGCGCTCGGGACCCGGGAGGTCGCGCGGTGAGCACGACGACGACGCCCCGTCCGGACGCCGACCGGGCCGCCCCGCCGCGGGGGACCTCCGCCACCGAGCTCGCGGCCTGGC
>CAXTVE010000381.1:0-3053 GCA_964247485.1 uncultured Propionibacteriaceae bacterium | reverse complement strand
TCTCGGCGTACCCGCGGGTCACCCGGCCGGTGAGCCGCAGCCGGGTGCCCTCCGCCAGGGTGCCGACGACTCGGCCGCCGGCCCTGGGCTCGGCCCGCAGGTTGAGTCGCGCGGTGGTGATCCTGGCGCCTGCGCCGCTCGTCCACGTCGGGCCCGACAGCGTGGTCGAGGTGGTCAGGTAGTCCCGGGCCACGTACGCCTCACCGCCCGCGAACCGCACCTTGGCCCAACGGCCCCGGAGCGGCGCGTAGGCGCGGATCCGCTGGCCGCGCTCGAGCTGGCCGGTCACCCGGTAGTGCAGGCCCGGCCCGGTGCGGATGTTGACCGTCGTGGTGGCCGCGACGCTCACCGTCGCGTCCGCCGAGGCGGCCGGGATGAACAGGGTGAGGGTCAGTCCGACGGCCAGCAGCACGCCCAGGGCGAGGCTCCGCCAGCGGGCGACGGGGAAAGCCGGCATTGAACCAGACCCTTCGAGGTAACGATCTCATCGACCCCCCGACACGCAGGAGCCTAAAGGTGTCACTTCGGTAACACAACCCCCAGCAGGTGAATCTGGCCCCGCCGGTCAAGCCGACACGCCTAGCTCGGACCAGCAGGTTGAACGATCCGAAGGCGACTACGCCGTCAGATCGTTCAACCTGGCAAGGAGCGGACCTTGAGCACGCCGGGCAGCTGCGCGATCGCCGCGACGACGGGCGCCGGCACGTCGCTGTCCACGTCGACCAGGGTGTACGCCAGGTCGCCGCGGGACTTGTTGGTCATGGTCGCGATGTTGAGGCCGGCCGCGGCCAGCTCGTGGGAGATGCCCCCCACCATGTTCGGCACGTTGGCGTTGGCGATGGCCACCCGCCACGGCGACTCCCGGGCCAGCTCGACGTCGGGGAAGTTCACGGCGTTGCGGACCGTGCCCTCGACCAGGTACTCCCGCACCTGGTCGGCCACCATCACCGCGCAGTTCTCCTCCGCCTCGCGGGTCGAGGCACCCAGGTGGGGCAGCACGATGACGCGGTCGTGCCCGTGCAGCTGCGGGCTCGGGAAGTCGCAGACGTAGCGGGCCAGGTGCTGCTCGCGCAGCGCCTCGAGCACCGCGGTCTCGTCGACCACCCCGCTCCGGGAGAAGTTGAGCACCACGGCGCCGGACTTCATCTGGGCCACGCCGCCGGCGTCGATCATGCCGCGGGTCGCCGCCACCAGCGGCACGTGCACGGTGACGAAGTGGCTGTGCTTGAGCACCTCGCCGAGGCGGTTGGCCTTCTTGACCGTCGCCGGCAGGCTCCAGGCCGCCTCGACGGTGATCTCGGGGTCGTAGCCGATCACCTGCATGCCGAGCTTGATCGCCGCGTCGGCGACCAGGCAGCCGATCTTCCCCAGTCCGATCACGCCCAGCGTGTGCCCGGCCAGCTCGTACCCCGCGTACGCCTTCTTGCCGCTCTCGATCCGCGCCTCCAGCCCGGGGCCGTCGATATCCAGCCCGGCGACGAAGCGCAGCGCGTCGTCCAGGTTGCGGGCGGCCAGCAGCATGCCGGCCAGCACGAGCTCCTTGACCGCGTTGGCGTTGGCGCCGGGCGCGTTGAAGACGGGTATGCCGCGGGCGGACAGGGCCGCCACCGGGATGTTGTTGGTGCCGGTCCCGGCCCGCCCGACGGCCAGCACCGAGGCCGGGATCTCGGCAGCGTGCAGGTCGGCGGAGCGGAGCAGGATCGCGTGCGGGTCGGGGGCCTCCGCCGAGACCGCAAACTGGTCCCAGGGCAGCCGGCGCAGCCCGGAGGCCGCGATCTGGTTGAGCACCTGCACCCGGTACTTCTCGTTCACGACCGCCAGCCTCCCAACACTTCCCCGAGTTGTCAGGCGGTCAGGACGGTGCTAGGCCGTCTGCTCCTTCTCGTGCCGCACACCGTCCAGGTTGAGCTGGCCCTTCTTGCGCGAGCTCGAGTTCAAGAAGGCGCCGAACCACTGACCCGAGGTGGAGTGGTCGACCATCAGGGACTTGACGAACTGGGTGGCCGGCACGGCGAGCAGAGCCCCCAGCACGCCGAGCAGGTAGGCCCAGACGATCAGCGAGAGGAACGCCACGGTCGGGCTGATGCCCACCGCGTCGCCGGTGAACCGCGGCTGGATCAGCGTCTGCACCACGATGTTGATCACGACGTAGACCACGATCACGGCGATGGCCTGGGGCGGGCCGGCCGCCAGCAGGGCGATCAGGGCCGGTGGCACCAGGCCGACCAGGAAGCCGATGTTGGGGATGTAGTTGGTGACGAAGGCCAGCACGCCCCAGGTGAAGGCCAGCGGCACACCGATGATCAGCAGGGCGATCGTGTTGAGCACGGCGACGAGGAAACCGAACACGGTGGTGACGATCCAGTACCGACGGGTGCCGTCGGCGAAGTCCTCCAGCCCCTCGGCGATCCGCGGCCGGTAGGAGCGGATCGTCTCGATGCGTTCGCCGAAGCCGGCCGCGTCGAAGACCACGAAGAAGACCAGTGCGGCGACCAGGGCCAGCAACGAGAGCCCGCTGGTCACCGTGCTCAGGGCCGCCTGGGCGACGCCGGCGAAACTGGAGAGGTTGAGTCCGGACGCGGCGTCGCTGAGCGCCTGGTTGCTGATCCCGAACCCGGCCAAGGTTCCCAGCGCCTGCTGGTAGAGCTCGGTGAACTGCTCGGAGTACTGGGGCAGGGTGGTGCCCAGCCGCGTCAGCGACCAGACCACCGACCCGAGGACGACGATGATCAGGCCGTAGACCGCGAGCAGGCTGACCGTGCTGGCCAGCCACTGCGGCGTCCTGCGACGGACCAGCCACGAGCTCAGCGGGTGCACGGTGATCACGATGGTCAGCACCAGGAACAGCGGGCCGATGATCGCGGCCGTCTGCCGCAGGCCGGCGGCGACGACGACCAGGGCGGCGACCACCAGCACGCCGAACAGGGGCGGCGGCAGGTTTCCCCCGCCGGCCTGCTCGGGCTTGCGGGGTGCGTCGACCAGGTCGGGGTTGGGCACCGCGGCGTCGTGGTCGACCTGCTCGCTGCCGTCCTCCGGTTCCGGTGGGTCCTGGG
>CAXTVE010000380.1:0-3055 GCA_964247485.1 uncultured Propionibacteriaceae bacterium | reverse complement strand
CCGCGTGGCCCTGACAGGTCGGAGGTTGGGGCCACTACCGACGGACCTCGGGGGACAGCACCGCCGCGACGGCCTGCGGGTCGAGGGCGAACAGCTCGCGCAGCGCGGCGGCGTAGTCCGGGCCCTCGGGGTCGGTGGCCAGCTCCTGGACCCGGACGGTCGGGGCGTGCAGCAGCTTCTCCACGATCCGGCGCACGCTGCGTCGGACCTCCTCGCGCTCGCGCGGGTCCAGGCCCGGCGTACGCCCCTCGAGCCGGTGCAGCTCGGCGGCGACCACGTCGGAGGCCATGGAGCGCAGCGCGACCACGGTGGGCGCGACCTGGGCCGCGCGGCGCAGGCCCAGGAACTCGGTGACCTCCGCCTGCACCAGGGCCCGGGCGGCCTCGACCTCGGGCGCCGCCGCCTGGTCGGGCTGCTCGATGACCAGCCGGTCCAGGTTGACCAGGGTGATGCCGGGTAGAGCCATGGCGACATCGGGGCTCACGTCGGCGGGCAGGGCCAGGTCCACGACCCCGCGTACGGGGGTGCCGGCCAGGTCGGCCGCGGTCAGGGTGAGGGTGCGGGCACCGGTACAGGTGACCAGCACGTCGGCGGTGGTCAGCGCCCGGCCCAGCTCGGCCAGCGGCACCGCCCGGCCCCCGACGCTGTCGGCGAGCAGCTGGGCCCGGGCCAGGGTGCGGTTGACCAGGGTGAGGGTCGCGCCGGCGGCCGCGGCGGTCCGGGCGGCCAGCCCGGCCATCGCCCCGGCGCCCACCACCAGCACCCGCTGGCCGGCCCGCGGCCCCCCCCCGCTCGCGAGCACCGCCGAGGCCCCGGTGGCCAGGGACCCCCCCGCGCGGGCGCTGCCCCGGCCGGCCAGGACCCCCGTGGCGACCCGGAGAGCCTGCTGGAACAGGGCGTTGAGCACCGTGCCGACGGCCCCCTGCGCCTGGGCGTTGGTCAGCGCCTGCTTGACCTGGCCGAGGATCTGGCTCTCGCCGACGACCACCGAGTTGAGCCCGGCGGCGACCGCGAAGGTGTGGGCGACCGCGCCCTCGTCGAAGTAGACCGCGCACCGGGGCTGCAGGGTGCTGACCCCCAGCCCGGCGAGGTCGGCCAGCGCCTCGGTGGCGTCGGCCAGCGCGCCGTGGAAGCGGGAGACCGAGGCATAGATCTCGGTCCGGTTGCAGGTGGCGAGGACGACGGCCTCGTCGATGTGCTCGCTGGTCAACAGCTGGTCGGCGAGCTTGGCCGCGGTGGGCGCGTCCAGGGCCAGCTCGGCCAGGTGGGCCACCGAGGTCGTGAGGTGGGAGACGCTCACCACCAGGATGCTCATCGTCGGTTTCCCCCTCGTGCCGCGTACGCGGGCTGGTCCTCGCTCTTGCGCTGCTCGTGGAACGCCAGGATCTGCAGCTCCTGGCCGAGGTCGACCTTGCGGACGGTCACGCCCTCGGGCACCACGAGCACCGTCGGTGCAAAGTTGAGGATGCTGGTCACCCCCAGATACACCAGGCGGTCGGCCACGGCCTGGGCGGCGTCGGCCGGGGTCGCGATGACGCCGATGGCCGCGCCGGTCTCGGAGACGATCGCCTCCAGCTCCGTCAGGTCGGCGATGGCCAGGCCGTGGATGTGCCTGCCGACCAGCTCCGGGTTGGGGTCGACCAGGCCGACCACACGAAAGCCGCGGCTGTAGAAGCCGTTGTAGTTGGCCAGGGCGGTGCCCAGGTTGCCGATCCCGACGATGACCACCGGCCAGTCGTGGGCGGTGCCGACCTGGCGGCCGATCTGGCGCAGCAGGTAGCGCACGTCGTAGCCGACACCGCGGGTGCCGTAGGAGCCGAGGTAGGAGAGGTCCTTGCGGAGCTGCGCGGAGTTGACCCCGGCCGCCTCGGCCAGGGCACCGCTGCTGACGGTGTGGATGTCGTTCTCGATCAGCTGGTTGAGGGCCCGCAGATAGCCCGGCAGCCGGGCGACCGTCGCATCAGGGATGCCGCGGAGGGCGGCGGCGCGCAGCGGGCCGACGGAGACCGTCTGCGACAACGTCCCTCCTGATCTCGTCTGGGCGGCCCTCTCACTCTAGGTCGCTTGTGAAGCCGTGCACAAACCCCCATGCTGTGATCCGTGCCGGCCGACCTGCGGGCGATCTTCGATGAGGACCCGGCGCTCTACGATCGGGGCCGGACGGGGTACCCGGCGGAGCTCTTCGCGGACCTGGCGGACCTGTGCGGGCTCGGCCCGGGGGTCCGGGTGCTGGAGATCGGGCCGGGCACCGGGCAGGCGACCCTGCCGCTGGCGGACCTCGGGGCGTCGGTCACCGCCGTCGAGCTGGGCGCCGGGCTGGCGGACCTGCTGCGGTCGAGGACGTCACGGCGGGACGTGACCGTGGTGCGGTCGGCGTTCGAGGACTTCGCGCTACCGGCCCAGCCCTACGCCGCGGTGACGGTCTTCACCGCCTGGCACTGGCTGGACGTCGGCGTACGGGCGGCGAAGGTGGCGCAGGCGCTGCGGGGCGGCGGGTGCCTGGCCACGGTGACCACCCTGCACGTGCGGCGTGACGCCGACGACACCTTCCCGAAGGCGGTGCAGGCGTGCTATGAGCGCTGGGACCCCAGCACCCCGCGCGACCTGGTCTGGCCGACGGCCGAGGAGGTCGAGCCCATCCGGGACGAGGTGGACGAGTCGTCGCTGTTCAGGTCCGTCGTGCGGCGGCGCTACGTGGCCGACGTGACGTACTCCAGCGGGGCGTACCTGGACCTACTGCAGACCTACTCGAACCACCGGGCGCTGCCGGCGGCCAACCTCGAGGGCCTGCTGGCCGGCATCCGCGCCCTGATCGACCGGTCGTACGGCGGCCGGATCACCAAGCGCTACCTCTACGAGCTCCGAGTGGCCCGGGCGGCCAGGTAGGCCTCGCCGCGGGGCGAGAGGCGGTAGCCGATCTCGAGGGACTCGGTGAGGCCGAGCGCCTTCAGGCGGCGGATGCGGATCTTGAAGGCGGCCCGCTCCTGGCCGGCCGCCGCGGCGAGCTCGGTGGAGACCACGCCGGGATGCTCCGCGATCAGGGTGAGCGCGCGCG
>CAXTVE010000379.1:0-3063 GCA_964247485.1 uncultured Propionibacteriaceae bacterium | reverse complement strand
GCCCGCAGTGTCGATCGGGTCCGGGTCGAGTCGTCATGGCGGTGTCCGACCACGTCGAGCCACCCCAGGAGTACGTCATGGCCACGATCACCATCTTCGAGAGCATCACCCTCGACGGCGTCCTGCAGGGACCCGGACGCGCGGACGAGGACAGGCGCGGCGGCTTCGCCCACGGCGGCTGGGCCGACGGCTATGCCGACGAGGTGTCGATGCAGTTCGCCGCCGAGGGTATGGCGGGCGACGGCGCCCTGCTGTTCGGGCGGCGGACGTACGAGGACCTGCTGGGCTTCTGGACCAGTACGCCGGAGCCGAACCCGTTCACCGATGTCCTGGTGCGCAGCCGGAAGTACGTGGTCTCCCGGTCGGCCGACACGAGGCTGGCCCACCCCAGCTCGACGCTGCTGGCGGGGGACGCCGCCCAGACGGTGGCGACCCTCAAGGACCGGACCGGCGACGACCTGATGATCCTCGGCAGCGGCGAGCTGGTCCGCGCGCTGCACGCCGCCCGGCTCATCGACGCCTACGTCCTGCAGACCCACCCGATCGTGCTCGGCTCAGGCACCCGGCTGTTCGACGCGGCCGACCGGGTCGACCTCACGCTGGAGCGATCGATCCCGACCACCACCGGCGTGCTGATCGCGCAGTACCGCGCGTACGCTGCCCGCTGACCAGGCCGGACGGAGAACCACCGATGCGCTACACGCTGCTGCTGCACTACCCGGAGGCGGCCGAGGACGCGCTCGACGCCGATGCGATGGCCGAGGGGCAACGGGCGTTCGCCAGCTACGCCGCGACGCTGCACCAGGCCGGTGTCCTGCTCGCCGCGGAGGTGCTGCAGCCCTCGGCCAGCACCACCACGCTGCGGATGGTCGATGGTGACCTGCGGGTGCAGGACGGGCCGTTCGCCGACACCAAGGACCAGCTCGCCGGCACCTTCGTGCTCGACCTGCCCGACCTGGACGCCGCTCTCGAGTGGGCGCGGCAGGCGCCGTCGATCGGGTGGGGACCGGTCGAGATCCGTCCGGGCGCGACCCACACCGTCGACGGCGTGTGGACCGGCAACGGATGAGCGTGGCGGAGGCCCGGGCGGTCGCCGACCGCACCGCCCGCGTCTCGTACGGACGGCTCGTCGCCCTGCTCGCCGCCGCCACCGGCGACCTCGCCCTCGCCGAGGACGCCCTGTCGACAGCCTTCGAACGGGCGTTGACGTCCTGGCCGGGAACCGGCGTGCCCGACAACCCGGAGGGGTGGCTGCTCACCGTGGCCCGCAACCGGCAGCGCGACGTCTGGAAGTCGGCCGCCCACCGGACGAGCGCGCCGCTCGACGACCGCGCCGCGATGGTGGACCCCTTCGCGCAGCTCGACCCGGAGGCGATCGCGGACAAGCGGCTGGAGCTGCTCTTCGTCTGCGCTCATCCGGCGATCGACGCGACCATCCGGACGCCGCTGATGCTGCAGACGGTGCTGGGCTTCGAGGCGGCCCAGATCGCGGCCGCCTTCGCCATCCCGCCGGCGGCGATGGCGCAGCGCCTGGTCCGGGCCAAACGGAGGATCAAGGACGCACGGATCCCGTTCACGGTGCCCGACCAGCGGGTCATGCCGGAACGGCTGCCCGCGGTGCTCGAGGCGGTGTACGGGTGCTCGGCGATTGCCTGGCGCGGGCCGGCCGGCTCGCTCGCGGGCGAGGCCGCGTACCTGGCCGTGACCCTCGCCGCTCTGCTGCCGACCGAGCCCGAGGCCTGGGGGCTCGCTGCGCTGACCACGTTCCGCCTCGCCCGCGCGGGGAGGGGGGCCGCGGCGTACGTGCCGCTGGAACAGCAGGACGCCGACGACTGGGACGCCCGACTGATCGCCGAGGGTGCGCCCCACCGGCGCCGGCCCCCCGCGCCCGGCCGGCCGGGCCGCTTCCAGCTGGAAGCGGCCATCCAGGCCGTGCACTGCGACCGGCGACGGACCGGGCGGACCGACTGGCGGGCCCTGCGCACGCTGTACGCGGCGCTGCTCATCGTGGCCCCGAGCCTCGGGGCGGAGGTCGCGCTGGCCGCAGTGATCGGGCGGATCGACGGACCGGAGGCCGGACTGGCTGCCCTGCCCGCCGGCGCCGACCGTTTCCAGGCCTGCTGGGCGGTCCGGGCCGACCTGCTGGCCCGGGCCGGCCGGGCGGTCGAGGCCCGGACAGCCGCGGAGACGGCGGCCCGGCTCAGCGACGACCCGGCCGTCGCCGACCACCTGAGGGCCCGGTACCGGGGCTGACCACGACAGGCCGGACAGCAGTCTGCGCCGACCCCGGGGTTCCGGGATCGGCGCAGACCGGCCAGACGACCTGGGGTCAGGCGTCGTAGCGCTCGCGGCTGCCGGACTTGGCCAGGCCACGGGCGACCAGGTAGGCGATGGCGAGGTAGACGACATAGCGCATGGCGGTCACGGCGTCGAACGGATCCAGGCCGTCGGTGGCCTCGTTGCCGTCGAAGACGTTGGCCGCGATGACGACGGCCAGGACCGTGGCCAGGAAGACGTAGAGCTCGGTGGTCTTCGTCGAGGACTTGGTCTCGGTGGTCAGACGGCGCGGCTGGTCGACCCCGAGGTCGAGTTCGTGGCGCGGTGAGGTGGACGTGCTCATCGGTTCTCCTTGGTGCTGTCCGCGATGGTGATCGCGGCGGTGGCGGCGCCGGTTCCCGGCATCTTCGCCTGCTGCCCCCGACGAGGTTTACGTCGTAAGCAGGTATCTCCAAGGTGCCTGACCGCCGGCGCCCTGTCGAACGGGCCGGACCCCGACCACACCGCCCGGACGACCCGATCGACGCACTTTCGGCTCGATTCCGACCGGTTCGCACCGATGGTCCTACGACCAACGGCTCCGGGCCCGGACACCGACCCGAGCACCGCGTACGCGTCCCGCTAGGTCGAGTCCTCGAGCAGCCCGTTGCGCTGCGCCCAGAGCGCGGCCGAGGTCCGGTCGTAGAGCCCAAGGGCCGCGAAGATCCGGGTGAGGTGGGCCTTGACGGTCTTCTCGCTGATCTGCAGCCGGCGGGCGATGGTCTTGTTCGGCAGCCCGACCCCGAC
>CAXTVE010000378.1:0-3078 GCA_964247485.1 uncultured Propionibacteriaceae bacterium | reverse complement strand
CGGTCACCAACACGGGCAACGTCACCCTGACCGACGTGGCGGTGACCGACCCGGCACCCGGCAACGGTGACTTCGACCTCGACTGCGACGACCTGCCCGACACCCTCGCCCCGGACGAGGACGCCTCCTGCACCGCGGAGTACACGGTCACCCAGGACGACCTCGACGACGGCACGGTCACCAACGTCGCCTCGGCAACGGCCACCGGGCCCGGCGGCGCCATCGACTCGTTGGACTCGACGGCCGTGGCCACCGCGCAGCAGAACCCGGCCCTGACGTTGACCAAGACCGTCGACGTCGAGACCTACGACGAGGTCGGGGACGTCCTGACCTACACGATCACGGCGTCGAACTCCGGCAACGTCACGCTGCCCGAGGTCCGGATCACGGACTCGGCGCCCGGCGAGGGGCCGTTCACCACCACGTGCACCGGCCCCGTCTCACTCAGTCCCGGCTCCACCAGCACCTGCTCGGCGACGTACACGGTGACCGCCTCGGACCTGGATCGGGGCGAAGTCACCAACACCGCCTCCGCTGAGGCGCCCGACCAGGTGTCACCGCTCACGGCGAGCGCGACCTCGGCCGCGGACCCGCCGACCCCAGACCCCGACCCAACACCGGACCCCGACCCGACCCCGACGCCGGGAGTGGACCAGCCGACCTCCACCACGGTCCGGCCGACCCCGGGAGTGAACCTGCCGACCTCCACCACGGTCCGGCCGACCCCGGGAGTGAACCTGCCGACCTCCACCACGGTCCGGCCGACCCCGGGAGTGAACCTGCCAACCTCCACCACGGTCCGGCCGACCCCGGGACTGAACCTGCCGACCTCCGCCACGGTCGGGCCGTCCCTGGCCGACACCGGGGCCGGACACTTCCCCGTGGTGGCGCTCCTCGGTATCGGGGTCCTGCTGGTCGGCACCGTGCTGGCCGGGTTGGGCCGGTACGTCCTGGGCCGCGCTTCGGCTCGCTAGGAGCGCACTGGCGTGGGGAGGCCCGCGGCCGGGCGCCACTTGTTTGGGATCCGGGGGGCCAGGTAAGACTTCACACATGATCTATCGCACTCTCGGGCGCAGCGGCTGCGCCGTCTCCAACCTCTGCCTCGGCACGATGACCTTCGGGGCTGAGACCGACGAGGAGGGCGCGTACGCGCAGCTGGACCGGTTCGTCGAGGCCGGCGGGACCCTGGTCGACACCGCGGACGTCTACGCCGGCGGGGTCAGCGAGGAGATCATCGGTCGCTGGTACGCCGCCCGCCCGACCGACGTCACCGACCGGGTGGTGCTGGCGACGAAGGGCCGCTTCGGCCCGGACACCGACCCCAACGTGGTCGGTCTGTCGACCCGGCACCTGACCCGCGCGCTGGAGGCGTCGCTGCGCCGACTCGACCTGGACTACGTCGACCTCTACCAGGTCCACGCCTGGGACCCGGTCACCCCGCTCGAGGAGACGCTGGGCACGCTGGCCGACTTCATCGGTGCCGGCAAGATCGGCTACTACGGCCTGTCCAACTTCACCGGCTGGCAGCTCACCAAGGCCGTCCACCTGGCCCGGGCCATGGGCGTGCCGGGTCCGGTGACGCTGCAGCCGCAGTACAGCCTGATCGTCCGCGAGATCGAGTGGGAGGTGGTGCCCGCCGTGCTCGACGCGGGGATGGGCATGCTGCCGTGGAGCCCGCTGGGCGGCGGCTACCTGTCCGGCAAGTACACCCGCGACACCCCGCCGAGCGGCGACACCCGGCTGGGCGACAACCCCGACCGCGGCATGGAGGCATGGGAGCGCCGCGGCACCGAACGCACCTGGGCGATCATCGACGCGGTGCAGAAGGTGGCCGAGGACCGCGGCGTGTCCATGGCCGAGGTCGCCCTGGCCTGGGTCACCGACCGGCCGGGCGTGACGTCCACCATCCTGGGCGCGCGTACGCTCGCCCAGCTGGAGGCCAACCTCAAGGCTGCCGACCTGCACCTGAGTGCCGAGGAGACGGCGGCCCTGGACGAGGCCAGTGACCTCGGCGCGACCGACTACCCCTACGGCGAGCTCGGCCTCGACCAGCGGAGCCGCGTCCTGTAGCTCACCCGGCCGGGGCGAGGCGCTGGAAGAGGCGGTGGTCCTGCCAGCGGCCGGCGATCTTGAGGTAGGCCGGGGCCACGCCGATGACGGTGAAACCGTTGCGCTGCAGCACCCGCTGCGAGCCGGAGTTGTGCAGCAGCGTGCCGGCCTGCACCCGGTGCAGGCCGAGCTCGCCGAACGCGACCCGGACGACCGCCCCGACGGCGGCGGTGGCCACCCCGCGGCCGTTGTGGGCCCGGTCGACCCAGTAACCCAGGTCCGCGGAGCAGAAGGCGCCGCGAACGATGTTGTTCAGGTTGACCCGCCCGACGGGGGTGCCGTCGACCAGGATCACGCCCGGCCACTCGACCCCGGCGGCCGACCGTCGGAGCGACCGGGTCGCCAGGTCGCGCTGGCCCCCAGTGGTGTAGTACGCCTCGTCGCGCACCGGGTCCCACGGCGCGAGGAAGTCGCGGTTCGCCCGCAGCACCTCGGCGAGGACCGCTGCGTCGTGCCGCGAGACGAGTCGCACTGAAACGGCCATGTGCGCCGATCCTAGAACCGGCACAATGAGGGCCGTGACCCGGACGTTCTCGACCCTCGACGTCCCCGGCGGCCGGCTGGCCACCGAGGAGTGGCCCGGTCCCGGCCCGACCCTGGTGCTGCTGCACGCCGGAGTGACCGACCGCCGGTCCTGGTACGAGACGGCCGGCCGGCTGACCGACCGGCACGCCATGGTGGCGTACGACCGGCGGGGCTTCGGCCAGAGCCTGCGTGGCTCCGAGTCGTTCACCCACGTCGAGGACCTGCGGGCGGTGCTGGACGGGCTGGGGATCGACCGGGCCTGGCTGGTCGGGAGCTCGGCCGGCGGCCGGGTCGCCCTGGACGCCGCCCTCACCCACCCGGAGCGGGTGGCCGGCCTGGTCCTGCTGGCCCCGGCGGTCAGCGGCGCGCCGGCCGTCGCGGCGGTCGCCGCCGAGACCGAGCGGCTGGACCCCGCGCTCGACGCCGCGGTGGCGGCCGGGGCCC
>CAXTVE010000377.1:0-3081 GCA_964247485.1 uncultured Propionibacteriaceae bacterium | reverse complement strand
GGGCGTAGTTGAGGATCTCCAGGTCGTTGGTCGTCGCGTCGGCGAACGACTTCGGATCGCTCCGGGTCGCCGCGACCAGGCTCGATCCCGCCCCGATCAGGGCGGCCATCTTGACGAAGCTCCGGCGGCCGCGCTCGTCGGCGAACTTGATCACCGGGTGGCCGTCGAACGCGACCACCTGGTCCTGCCCCTGGGGCATCTGGCCCAGCTCGTTGACATTTCTCATGGTGCTTGCTTCTTTCTTGGTTCAGGAACGAGGAACTTCTCGAGATGAGTCGCGGGTGTTCAATCGGGCCTCCTGGAGCGACGGGGGTTGGCGTTCCCCGCCGCGGGTCGGTTCATTGGTCCTTCGCGGTGGCCCGGACGACGATCCGGTTGATCGGGTTGCCCTCGGGATGGCAGGCGAAGATCGTCAGCTGCCGGGTCCCGCGACCTTCGGGCTGACGGAGGACGAACTCGCGGTACTTCGGCTCGGGCACGATCGTGGTGTCGACGACGAGATAGGTCGTCGGCTGCTGGCCCTCCAGCGTGACGACGATCTTGTTGCCCGGCTTGAGCTCGTCGATCCGCTTGAAGGGCTGGGTGTTGGTGTTGCGATGGCCGGAGACGACGGCGTTGCCCGCCCGGCCCGGCATCGGCGTACCCGGCCAGTGCCCCGGACCCTTGGCCAGGGTCTCGGCGAAGACCCCCTCGCCGAAGGCGACGTTCAGGCCCACGTCGGGAATGGCGATCCGGCCGAGCTTCGTGTAGGGACCCGGCTCGGTGGAGACCCCCCTGACCTCGGTCTTGTCGACGGGCAGGTCGTAGGACGCCGCCTGGCCCGCGATCTTCTTGCCCAGCTGCTTCACGGTGTCATCGGTCGGCCGGTCCTCGGTCGAGGCGCTCGGGCCCGGGGTGCCGGACTCGGCAGGCGGGGCCGAGGTGTTTGCCACCGGCCGGGCGCTCGATCCCTGGTCGGCGTTTTGCCACGGCCAAGGAACCAACCAGGGAATGACGGCGCAGAGCAGCAGGGCGAGCGGGGCGAGCAGCCAGCGCCTCCACCACGTGCCCTTCGGCCGCCCGGCCGCATCCGGTGCGGCACGGCGTGCAGGCTGGCGCCGAGCGCTCACGTGAACTCCCTGGTCAGAGCGGTCTACGACTCGGCCCCCACACAGCTGCACCCGCTACGGCATCTATCTGTCGTTCGTACCCCTGGCCGCTCCCGGATTGCCGTTGGCACAGACTGACGATGTTCTTGTGACTGCTGTGGCTTTGTGACTCGTCCGGCCCAGAACGGCGCAGGTTATGATCGGTCACGCAGGTCGGGCTCCACGTCCCCATCGTCTAGCGGCCTAGGACTCCGCCCTTTCAAGGCGGCAGCGCGGGTTCGAATCCCGTTGGGGATACCAGTACTGACCAGGCCATACGCCCTGTCCCTGCCGCCTGACAGCCCCGGGCCAGGCGTCGGGGACACACCCGGGACACCGGACCAGACTCACGAGCGCCGCAGATCGCGGACGTTCTTGCGATCCGGCCTGTCGGCCAAAAGCGCATCGAGTCGGTCCACCGCATCGTCCGACCCGTCCTCGAACAGGCCGCCGTAGCGCGTGAGCGTGAAGGCGACGCTGTTGTGCCCAGCCCATTCCGAGACCTCACGTACGTTGCAGCCAGCGGCAACCAGGATGGCGACAAAGCTGTGACGGAGGCCATGGAACGTGAAACCGGTGAGACCTGCGCGAGCGACAGCCGGCTTCCAGAAGTGCCGAGCGAAGGTCGAGCGGAACAGCGGGCCGGCTCGGCTCCCGGTGAACACCAGCGCGTCCGGGGCCGTGTCGACGTACTCAGCCAAGTGGGCTTCGATCCGCCGTATGACCGAGCGAGCGACGGGGACAGTTCGCTTGACCGCCTGGTCTTCGGCTCGTAACCGAGCGTCACCTGGCCCCGTACCTCGACCGCCGTTGTCGTCACGATGAAGCGCGAGCGAAGCACGTCCACCGACGCACGAGTGAGCCCGGCGGCTTCGCCCCATCGCAGACCCGCGTACGCGCCAACCAGCACCAGAGCGCGGTACTGCCCGGGGACCTCATCGACCAGGCGCTCAACCTCCTCCTTCGACAGGAATCGGGTACCTTGGCGCGCTCCGCCGGCAAAGGCACGGCCGTCGCTGGATTACGGCGATGCGTCGGTCAGAGACGGCCACTGCCAGACACTGCCGGAGGGCAAACACCGCCTTGCGCGTGGTAGCCGGCGAGAGCCCGGATGCCAGCATCTCGGCAACCCACCCACGAACAGCGCCGTTCGTGATCTACGCGAGCGACGTCGAACCGAACGCATCGACCACCCAAGGAATTGACCGTCCGAGCGTGGTCTGTCGATAACGGCTCTTATCAGTCAAGGGCCGGCGCAAGCGCCCGCCTGCGGCGCGTGTCCTCCCTACGGTCCGGGCCGCGCCGCTCATAGTCACGAGGCTTCAACCGCAACAGTTCGGAACTTGGTCCCCGTCAGCGGCGAGCAAGTGGCTGGCAGGACGTTCCTCAGCGCTTCTTGCCTTCACGGAACAGGTCCATGGCCTTGTCGATGCGGCGTTCCCGTGTTGCCGGTGTTCGAGCGGCGTTGATGATGTCGACGTGGTAGCGCTGCAGACTGTTGGAGAGCTCCGTAAAGAACAGGCGTGCTGGCTCATCCTCGGCTAGGCGCGCGGCGAAATCGTCCGGCATCACGACCTCGCGGGGCGAGTCCGCAACCGTGAGCGTGACGCGTACCGCGTCGCCGGCCTTGATGCCGGTCGCCGCGCGGACATCCGCGTTGACGCCGACAAGATAGGTGCCGCCCATGACCGCGACCGTGCTGCGGTACTCGTAGCCGTCGAGGTTGACGTGCACGGGTGGCCGCTTCCCCGCGTCCAGTTCGGCGATGGCTTGCTCGGGGACCACAATGCCGGTCTTGGTCTCCGAGCCCGAGACGACGGTCTCGAACGTCGTGCTTTGCTCAGCCATGCTGCGGCCTACCTCTCTGTCGCCCACGATCAAACTTGAGAATACGGCGAGGGGGACTGCTGCACGAGTAGGTGACATCTGATCTGTGGTGCCGGGAGGCGCCGCT
>CAXTVE010000376.1:0-3118 GCA_964247485.1 uncultured Propionibacteriaceae bacterium | reverse complement strand
GGGTACGCTCCGGCTCGGCGGCTGTGCGGCTCCGACCGTACAACCAGTCGAGATCGTCGTCGCGCGTCGGCATGGGGGCAACGGTACCTGTGGCGCCGGTCTCTCCGGTGCACAAATAGGCCGGGTCGCGGTGGCCCTACCTCCGGGGCGGGCTGCCAGAATGGCTGCCGTGGACTGGCCCGGACTGACCGTCGTGATGCCGGTGCTGAACGAGGAGCAACACCTCGCGGCCGCTGTCGGCAAGGTCCTCGACCAGGACTACCCCGGTGAGCTCGAGGTCATCCTGGCCCTCGGGCCGAGCACCGACCGGACCAGTGAGATCGCCGCCGGGCTCAGTGCCGCCGACGACCGGGTCCGGCTGCTGGACAACCCCGCCGCCCGTACGCCGCACGCCCTGAACCTGGGCTTCGCCGCCGCGAAGCACGACATCGTGGCGCGGGTCGACGGTCACGGCGAGCTGGCCGACGGCTACCTCCGCCGGGCCGCCGAGCTGCTGGCCGAGACCGGGGCGGCCAACGTCGGTGGGCTGATGGACGCCCGTGGCGAGACCCCGTTCGAGCAGGCGGTCGCCGCGGCCTACATGAGCCGGCTCGGGCTCGGCGGTGCGGCCTTCCACGACGCGAACGCCCCGGCGGGGGAGGCGGAGACGGTGTTCCTCGGTGTCTTCCGCAAGGAGGCGGTCGAGGCGCTGGGCGGCTTCGACGAGCGGATGCACCGGGCGCAGGACTGGGAGCTCAACTACCGGCTGCGGCGCAGCGGGCGGCGGATCTGGTTCTCCCCTGAGCTGCGGGTGACCTACCGGCCGCGCTCCACGCTGGGCGAGCTGCTGCGGCAGATGTACGGCACCGGCAAGTGGCGCCGCGAGGTGGTCCGGCGGCACCGGGACACGCTGAACCTGCGCTACCTGGCCCCGCCGGTCGCGGTGCTGGGGCTGGCCGGTGGCACCGGGGCCGGGCTGATCGGTCTGGTCACCGGGCGCCGGCTGCTGCAGGTGGGCTGGCTGGCCCCGGCCGGCTACCTGGCCCTGGTCCTGACGGGTGCGGTGACCGCGCCCGAGGGCACCAGCCTGCGGGCCCGGCTGTGGCTGCCGGTGGTGCTGGCGGCGACCCACCTGTCCTGGGGGCTGGGGTTCCTGGTCGGGATGCGGCCGGCTCAGTCGCCGCCCTCGACGCCCTCCTGAGCGACGATCCGGGCCAGCTGCTCGGGGGTCGCCGGACCGGTGACCAGCACCGAGGACCCGCCGCCGAGCAGCGGCTCGACCAGCGCGGTCCGTGCGGTCTCCCAGGGCTCGCCGGGGCGGACCAGCCGGCGCTGGGCGGACGCCTCCGCCGCGACCAGGTCGGCCTGGGTCAGCCGGCGCTGCGGATCGCGCCAGGCCAGGGTCAGGCCCGACTGCGGCACCGCCGGGTGCTGGTCCGGCTGGCTGCGGACCTCCAGGGCGTAGTCCAGTGCGCCGTCCCCGGGCGGCGCGGGCAGCGGCAGCCCGAGCGGGTGCAGGGAGCAGACCAGCACCGTGTCCGCCCGGCGCCCGCCCGTCGGCTGGTCCGGACCCAGCACCGCGACGGTCGCGGCGGGCTGCCCGATGGTCGCGGTGGCGCCGACCTGCCAGCAGGCCAGCAGCCACACCATGCTCACCCAGTGGCCCGGCCGGGTCGCGACCAGGGCGAGGTCGACGACCGTGCCGGGCTGGACGTCGAGCTCGTCGACCAGCAGGTTGCTGGTCTTGTCCACCCAGTTGGCCACGCTGACCCCGGACAGCTCGACCCGCTCGTCGCGGCCCAGGTCATAGCAGGTGAGCAGGGGCGACGCCCCCCGCTCCCGCACCCACCGGCGCAGTCGACCGCTGATCAGCTCACTCATCGCGAATCCGATCTTAAGGACGGTCCCCGCCGATACCCTTGGGCGCCATGCGCTATGTGCTGATCGTGGCCGGCGGCTCCGGCAAGCGGCTGTGGCCGCTGTCTCGTCAGGACATGCCCAAGCAGCTGCTCAAGGTGGTGGACGGGCGCAGCCTGCTGCGGATCGCGTACGAGCGGCTGGCCGGGGTGGTGCCCGACGAGCAGATCCTGGTCTGCACCGGCGCGGACTACGCGGAGGTGGTCGCCGCCGAGCTGCCCGAGCTCGAGCGGGGCAACATCCTGGGCGAACCCGAGGGCCGCGACTCGCTCAATGCCGTGGCCTGGCCCGCCGCCGTGCTGGCGGCCCGGGACCCCGACGCGGTGGTCGCGGTGGTCACCGCCGACCAGATCATGCATCCCGTGACCGCGTTCCAGGCGGCCCTCGAGGAGGGCTTCGCGGTCGCCGAGCAGCACCCCGACGTGCTGGTCACCTTCGGGGTGGTGCCGACCTCCCCGCACACCGGCTACGGCTACCTGCGCCGGGGGCCGTCCGTGCCGGGCTACGAGGACGTCTGCACGGTCGCGGAGTTCAGGGAGAAGCCCGACCGGGTCACCGCGGGGGAGTACCTGGCCTCCGGCGACTACTGGTGGAACTCGGGCATGTTCGTCTGGCGGGCCCGTACGCTGCTGGACCAGGTCGCGGCCCTGCAGCCGGCGACGTACGCGCTGGTCGAGCAGCTGGCTGCGGCCCCGGAGCGGCTCGGCGAGATCTACCCGCAGCTGCTCAAGATCAGCGTCGACTACGCGGTGATGGAGCCGGTCTCGCAGGGGCAGGGCACCGCCGCGGTGGTGGCGGTACGGCTGCCGATCACCTGGCACGACGTCGGCGGGTTCGCCTCGCTCGGCGAGCACATCCCGCGGGACGAGGCGGGCAACGCGCTGCAGGGCGCCAGCGTGCTGGTGGACGCCCGGGACAACCTGGTGATCAACAACGCCGAGGACGGCCGGCTGGTCGCCGTGGTCGGGCTGAGCGACACCGTCATCGTGCAGACCCCGCAGATCACCCTGGTCTGCCCGATCAGTGAGGCCGAGCGGATCAAGGAGCTGGTGGCCGAGGTGACCGCCCGCCTCGGCCGGTCGTACGCCTGATCAAGCAAAGGGGGGGCGACCCCCCTTGAACCCCCCGCGGCGCGCCGACAACACACGGGCGCGCGCCTGATCAAGCAAGGGGGGGCGACCCCCCTTGAACCCCCCGCGGCGCGCCGACAACACACGGGCGC
>CAXTVE010000375.1:0-3143 GCA_964247485.1 uncultured Propionibacteriaceae bacterium | reverse complement strand
CCAGGGGGTGGGGCGGGGGGTCGTCGGCGGGGGCGCCGCGGCGCGGAGTCTGGTAGGAGACGATCCGGAACCCCGGCGCCCGGCGTACGCGGTCGTCCCCGGGCCAGTGGGTGACCAGGTCCACGATCTCGCCGGCGGCATACCCCAGCTGGTCGAGATCCCTGGGGTGGACGAAGACCACCCGGCGGCCGCCCTCGATGCCGCGGTAGCGGTCGCTCAGGCCGTAGATGGTGGTGTTGAACTGGTCGTGGCTGCGCAGGGTCTGCAGCACCAGGTGCCCGGGCGGGACGTCGAGGGTCTCGATCGTCGACGTGGTGAACTCGGCCCGCCCGGACGGGGTGGGGAAGGTGCGCGAGTCTCGCGGCGGGTGCGGCAGCACGAAGCCACCCGGGCGCTCGACGTTGACCTCGTAGCTCTCGCAGCCCGGCACGACCCGGGCGATGTGGCGCCGGATCACCCGGTAGTCATCGCGCATGGCCCGCCACGCGATGCCGTACCGGTCGCCGAGGGTGGCCTCGGCGACGCCGGTGACGATGGCGACCTCGGAGCGCAGGTGCTCGCTGGCCGGTGTCAGCGGGCCCCGGGACGCGTGCACCGAGCAGGTCGAGTCCTCCACCGAGACGAACTGCTCGCCGGCGGCCTGCACGTCCCGCTCCGTCCGGCCCAGGGTGGGCAGGATCAGCGCGGTCTCGCCGGTGACCAGGTGCGAGCGGTTGATCTTGGTCGAGACCTGGACGGTCAGGGCGGCGTTGCGCAGGGCGGCGTACGTGACCTCCGTGTCTGGCGCGGCCTGGACGAAGTTGCCGCCCAGCCCGATGAACACGCTCGCCTTCCCGTCACGCAGCGCGCGGATGGCGTCGACCGTGTCGTAGCCGTGCTTCCGCGGTGGGTCGAAGCCGAAC
Organism: uncultured Propionibacteriaceae bacterium; assembly: GCA_964247485.1. Taxonomy (GTDB): domain Bacteria; phylum Actinomycetota; class Actinomycetes; order Propionibacteriales; family Propionibacteriaceae; genus Microlunatus. Next base: position 2,241 of record CAXTVE010000375.1, on the reverse strand, counting down.
TCGGCCTGCAGCCGGTCGAGGAAGTGCTCCGGCGGGCGCTCCCAGATGCCCATGGTCCGGTCGCCCTGCACGTTGGAGTGCCCCCGGACCGGCAGCAGGCCGGCGCCCGGCTTGCCGATATTGCCCTGGAGCAGCGCGAGGTTGACGACCTCGGCGATGGTGGCCACGGCGTTGTGGTGCTGGGTCAGGCCCATCGCCCAGCAGAAGACGGTGCGGTCGGAGTCGCGGAGATAGCCCGCCGCCTCGGTGATCTGGGCCCGGGTCAGGCCGGTGGCCGACTCGACCAGGTCCCAGTCCAGCTGGGCCAGGTGGTCGGACCAGGCGGGGAACCCGTTTGTGAATCTGTTCACGAAGTCGTGGTCGACCGCACCCCACTCGAGCAGCAGGGCCCCGAGGGCCTGGAACAGGGCCAGGTCGCCGTTGATCTTGACCGGCAGGTGCAGGTCGGTCAGGTCGGTGCCGGCGCCGACGAGGCCGCGGGGCTTCTGCGGGTTGCGGAAGTTCACGAGCCCCGCCTCGCGCAGCGGGTTGATCGTGATGATCTTCGCCCCGCGCCGCTTGGCGATCTCCAGCGCCGACAGCATCCGCGGATGGTTCGTGCCCGGGTTCTGCCCGGCGATGACCAGCAGCTGGGCGTTGTACACGTCGTCGAGGGTCACGCTGGCCTTGCCGATCCCGATGGTCTCGGCCAGGGCCATGCTGGTCGACTCGTGGCACATGTTGGAGCAGTCCGGCAGGTTGTTCGTGCCGTAGGCGCGGATGAACAGCTGGTAGGCGAAAGCCACCTCGTTGGAGGCGCGGCCGGAGGTGTAGAAGATCGCCTCGTCCGGGCTGGCCAGGGTGTTCAGGTGCCGGGCGACCAGCGCGTACGCCTCGTCCCAGTCGATCGGTTCGTAGTGGGTGCCGCCCGGGCGCCGCACCATGGGGTGGGTGATCCGGCCCTGCTGACCGAGCCAGTACTCGTCGTGGGCGTCCAGGTCCTCGATGCTGTGGGCGGCGAAGAACGCCGGCGTCGCCCGGCGGGTCGTGGCCTCCTCCGCCACCGCCTTGGCGCCGTTCTCGCAGAACTCGGCGGTGTGCCGGTGACCCACGTCGGGGTCGGGCCACGCGCAGCTCATGCAGTCGAAGCCCTCAGCCTGGTTGAGCCGGAGCAGAGTCCGCGCGCTGCGGGCCGGACCCATCCGTTCGACGGAGCGCTTCAGGGCCACTGCGACCCCGGTCACCCCCGCGGCGGCTTCCTTGGCGTCGTGCACCTCGAGGCTCTCGGCCTCCTCCTCGGACTCCTTCGCCCCACGCCGCCGCATGGCGTTCAATCTAGTCGGTCCACCGTGCGCCCTGAGCCCGGCGAAGGGCTAGGGTCGCCCTCGTGCCGAGCCCGCAGCCCGCGCCGCCGCGGATCGAGCCGGTGCACCTCCCCGAGCTGGAGAGCGGGGCGACCCCTCCCGCGCGGTCCGACATCCGCGAGCTGGAGCGCTACGCCGAGATCGACCTGACCGATGCCGACCTGCGCTTCGCGAGCTTCACCGAGTGCGAGTTCTCCGGGCTCCAGCTGTCGGGGTCCCGGTGGGACGGCACCCGGCTCCGGCAGGTCCGGCTGACCGATCTCGATGCTCCCCAGCTGTCCGCACCGCGCGGGAGCTGGCGGGAGGTCGAGGTCGCCGGCTGTCGCATCGGGTCGGCCGAACTCTACGAGTCGACCTGGACGTCCGTCACCGTGACGGGCGGCAAGATCAACTACCTGAACGCCCGGACGGCGACCTGGTCCGACGTCGTCTTCCGCGACTGCGTGCTGGACGAGCTGGACCTCAGCGGGGCCACCGTCCAGCGGCTGGCGTTCTCCTCGGTGCGGATCGGCACCCTGACCACGACCGGCGCCACGCTGACCGACGTCGACCTCCGCGGTGTCACCCTGTCCGGGGTCAGCGGCCTGGCCGGGCTCGCCGGCGCCTGGGTCGACGACGGGCAGCTGCTGGACCTCGCCCCGCTGCTGGCCGCGCAGCTCGGCCTGCGCGTGGTCAGCCGCTGAAGCTCACCGAGACGTCCTCGCCGAGGTCGGCGAAGACGGGGGTGGCCAGCACCGAGGCCCGCCAGCGGCCGTTGCGGAACGTCGGCCGACCGTACTCGGGGTCGCGCGGCGACCAGCCCGCGGCGGCGAGGGCGGCCGCCAGCTCGGTGGCATCGCTGTCGTCGTAGGTACCGGGGACGTCGAAGGTGTACTCGATCTCCGGGCAGCCCTTGAAG
>CAXTVE010000374.1:0-3160 GCA_964247485.1 uncultured Propionibacteriaceae bacterium | reverse complement strand
CAGCACTTCACCCTGCCGGCCTGGGTGGCGCATGCCGGCAGCTGGCTCAACCCGGACATGGCGGGGTACTTCGCCCGCTACACCCGGAGGGTCGTCGAGCGGCTCGGCGACCGGGTGCGCTACTTCTGCACCATCAACGAGCCGGGCAACCTCCTCACCCGGGGCTATCTGGGCACCTTCCCCACCCCACCCTTCGTCCAGGACCTGACCGCCTTCGACACCGCGGCCGCAGGAGTGAACGCGGCCCACCGTCAGGCCCGGGAGGTCGTCAAGGACCTGTTCCCGAACGCGCGGGTCGGCATGGCGCACGCCATCCAGGACTGGCGCACCGACCCCGGTGGTGAGCCGGTGATGGCCTTCGCCCGGGAGCTCTACGAGGACCGGTTCTTCGCCGAGACCAGTCAGGACGACTTCATCGGGGTGCAGACCTACACCGCTGTCGAGGTCGGTGTGCCCAGGGTCGCGCGTGCCCTGACCAGCGCGATGCTGCGCAGCCGGCGGCTGACCGAGGCCGTGCTGCTGCCGCTGCTGCGACGGTCGGCCCGAGCCGCTGAACCCGCCCCCGGCAAGCCGCCCGACGGCCGGCGGCGTACGCAGATGGGCTGGTTGTGGGCGCCGGAGGCGATCGAGATGGCGGCGCGGCGGCTGAGTGGGCTCTTCCCCGGCAAGGAGCTGCTCGTCACCGAGCACGGTCTGGCGACGGCGGACGAAGCCGACCGGATCGAGTACATCGACGCCGGGCTCCGGTCGGTCCAGCGCCTCCTCCGGGACGGCATGCCCGTGTCCGGGTACGTCTACTGGTCACTGCTCGACAACTACGAGTGGTGGCACGGGTACCGGCCGACGTTCGGTCTGGTCGCGGTCGACCGCACGACCCAGGAGCGGACCGTCAAGGCGTCGGCGCGGTGGTACGGCGGCGTCGCCTCGGCCAGGCAGCTCCCGGCCCCGCAGCGCTAGGGCGGCCGCTTCCACTGAGTGGAAGGCCTCGCGCGCCACGGCTGGGTGCGGTGCGATCCTGTGGCCCATGCCAACGACGTCAGGGCGTACGGAGACCACCACCGTCGGTATCGTCGGCGGCGGCCCGGCCGGCCTGATGCTGAGCCACCTGCTGGCCCGGTCCGGGGTCGACTCGGTGGTGGTCGACAGCCGCACCCACGCCGAGATCGAGCAGACGGTCCGGGCCGGGATCCTGGAGCGGGACAGCGTCCGGATGCTGGTCGAGAGCGGGGTGTCCGACCGGGTGCTGCGCGAGGGCGACGAGCACGCCGGCATCGAGCTGGCCTTCGGTGGCGAGAGCCACCGGATCGACTTCTCCGAGCTGGCCGGCGCCTCGGTCTGGCTCTACCCGCAGACCGACGTGTTCCTCGACCTGGCCGCCGCCCGGGCCCGGGACGGGGGCGATGTGCGGTTCGGGGTCACCGACACCGCCCTCACCGGCCTGACCGACGACGAGGCGGCGGAGCTGTCCTTCACCGGGGCCGACGGGACGCCGACGACCGTGCGCTGCCGCTATCTGGTCGGGGCCGACGGATCCCGCAGCATGTGCCGGCGGCAGATCCCGGAGGATGCCCGACGGCAGTACTTCCGTGAGTACCCGTTCGCCTGGTTCGGCATCCTCTGCGAGGCTCCGAAGAGCGCTCCCGAGCTGATCTACAGCCACTCCGACCGGGGGTTCGCGCTGGTCAGCCAGCGCACCGAGACGCTGCAGCGGATGTACTTCCAGTGCGACCCGGAGGAGGACCCCGACGACTGGTCCGACGACCGGATCTGGACCGAGCTGCAGACCCGCGTCGGCGTCAACGGGCACACCCTGCACGAGGGGCCGATCACCAGCCGGGCGGTGCTGCGCTTCCGCAGCTTCGTGCACACCCCGATGCGCTACGGCCGGCTGCTGCTGGCCGGCGACGCCTGCCACACGGTCCCGCCCACCGGGGCCAAGGGCCTCAACCTGGCGCTGGCCGACGTCCGGGTGCTGGCCGAGCTGCTGGCCGACGCGGTGGCCAGCGGGACCGAGGCGCCCCTGGAGCACTACGCGAAGCGGGCGCTGGCCCGGGTGTGGAAGGCCCAGCACTTCTCGTACTGGATGACCTCGATGCTGCACACCCCGGCCGACGCCAACCCGTTCGACGTCGAGCGGCAGCGGGCCGAGCTGGCGTCGGTGGTCGGCTCCCGGGCCGCGGCGACCTATCTCGCCGAGGGCTACACCGGTTGGCCCGGCTGAGCGACCACCCGAACGTGCGCCCGGGCATTCCTCCGGCCGATGCGAGCCATCTGTGCTGACTGTTTCCCGGCGGTCCGAGCCGCGGCATACGGTTCAGGCACTGGTCCCCGAACAGGAGCGCCCCTGTGTACATGATCTTCGTGACCCTGCCCGTGCAGGACCTCGACGCCTCCAAGGCCTTCTACGAGGGCCTCGGGTTCACCTACAACGCGTACTCGTCCGACGACCAGACGGCCTTCCTCAGCGCCGATGAGAACATCGTCGTCAAACTGGCGACGGGCGAGGCCTTCGCCGAGCTGGTGCAGGGCGAGGTGGGCGATCCCACCTCGGGGACGACGGTGGTCAACTGCCTCGGCGCCGGCAGCCGGCAGGCGGTCGACGCCCTGGTCGCCCGCGCCGAGGCGGCGGGCGGCACGACGTGGTTCCCGGCCGACGAGGACCCGACAGTCCACACGGGCAGCTTCGCCGACCCCGACGGCCACGTCTGGCAGGCCCTGTGGATGGAGCCGGTGCACGCCATCGACTGACGCACCGCACCAACTGCAACTGCGCGCAGCTGGTGGGTCTCGCGCGAGTCAGACCCACCAACTGCGCGCAGTTGCTTCACAAGCCTGCGCCGGGCAGCACCGCCGACCAGCCGCCGTCGACCACCAGGTTGGCGCCGGTCACGTACGACGCGTCGTCGCCGGCCAGGAAGAGGGCGCAGCGCACCGCCTCGTCGGCCCGGCCGATCCGGCCCAGCGGGATGGCGGCGGCGATGTGCCGCATCGGGTGGTCCGCGGCCAGCAGGTCCCCACGGGTGGCCGGGGTCTCGATCATGCCTGGGCTGACGCAGTTCACCGCCAGCTGGCGGGTCATCGCGAGCCCCCCGCCCTTGGTCGCCGAGTGCGCCACCCGCCCGTTGGTCATCGAGCCGGTCAGGCCGGCCGTCGACCCGAC
>CAXTVE010000373.1:0-3182 GCA_964247485.1 uncultured Propionibacteriaceae bacterium | reverse complement strand
GCTTCCCGGGGCGGCTTCGGCGGCGTGAGCCGGCCCCGGGCGGCGGGATCGATGCCCATGTCGTGGAACAGCTGGGCCGACGTGGAGTAGATCTCCTCAGGCTCGTCGAAGGGCAGCCCGAGGGTGTTGTTGATCACCTTCCAGCGGGTCCGGTCCGGCCAGTCGACGAAGGTGACGGCGATCCCGGAGGCGCCCGCCCGGCCGGTGCGGCCGATCCGGTGCACGTAGGTCTTGTCGTCGTCCGGGCACTCGTAGTTGATCACGTGCGTGACGCCCTCGACATCGAGGCCGCGCGCGGCCACGTCCGTGGCCACCAGCACGAGGATCTTCCCGTCGCGGAAGCGCTTGAGCGCCTTCTCGCGGGCCAGCTGGTTGAGGTCGCCGTGGATGGGCGCAACGGCGAAGCCCCGGTCGGCCAGGTCGTCGGCCAGCCGCTGGGTGGAACGCTTGGTCCGGGAGAAGATCATCACCCGGTTGCGGTTCTCGGCCTGCAGGATGCGGGCCACGATCTCCGGCTTGTCCAGGTCGTGCGCCTGGTAGACGAACTGAGCCGTGGCGGGCACGGTGGTCGTGTCGGACTCCGACTCCGCCCGGATGTTCACCGGGTGCCGCAGGTGCCGTCGGGCCAGGGACACGATCGCCGCCGGCATGGTCGCCGAGAACAGCATCGTCTGGCGCAGCTCCGGCGTCCGTGCGAGGATCCGCTCGACATCGGGCAGGAACCCGAGGTCCAGCATCTCGTCGGCCTCGTCGAGCACCAGCACCTTGACGTGCCCCAGGTCCAGCGACCCACGGTCGACCAGGTCGAGCAGACGACCCGGGGTGCCCACGACGACCTCGACCCCGCGGGCCAGGGCGGTGAGCTGGGGCTCGTAGCCGACGCCGCCGTGGACCGTCAGCACGCGGGCGTGCCGCTGCGTGGCCGCCGTGCTGAGGTCGGCGCTGACCTGGCTGGCCAGCTCGCGGGTCGGCGTGACCACCAGGGCCTGCGGCGCCCCGGGCTTGGCGAGCTGGGCATAGTCGCGCTCGCCGGGAACGACGATCCGCTGCAGCAGGGTCACACCGAAGGCGAGGGTCTTGCCGGTGCCGGTGCGGGCCTGGCCGATCATGTCCGTGCCGGTCAGGGCGATCGGGATGGCCATGGACTGGATCGGGAAGGGTATGGTAATGCCGACCTGCGCCAGAGCTTGCTCGATGGCGGGCAGGACGCCGAGGGCTCCGAAGCTCGGAGCGGTGGCCGGGACGGCCTCGGTCGGCAGTGCGTCGGTAGTCAGAATGGTGCTCTCATCGTCGAGGCCGGCACGTCGATGCCAGCACGAGCGACCCGCGACGGGTCGTGGGGCCTGATGCCCTCATCTCATTCTAGGCGAAGGGCCTAGTCCGGCGGTAATGCGGAGAGCCGCTCGACCGCGTACGCGCCGGTGGAGACGCACTACGCTGCCGCCATGGGCGGCGATACGGGCGAGGTGTGGGTCCTGGGCGGGGAGTACCGACAGGGTGCCGTCGACCTGCTGGGCATCTTGGCCTACGGTGCCTTGGCCGCCTTCGAACGGCTGGCCGAGGATGCCGGGCGGGCCCCGACGCTGGCCGACAAGGTCCACGGTGCCGAGATGGCCGCCGAGCAGGTGGCGCACTTCGAGCGGGTGCGGGACCGCCTCGGCGAGCTGGACACCGACGTGATGGCCGCGATGCAGCCGTTCCACACGGCGTTCAACGCCTATCACGCGCACACCCAGCCCAAGGACTGGCTGGAGGGCCTGGTCTGGACCTACGTCGGCAACGGCTTCGCCGCCGACTTCTATCGGGAGGTGGCCGCGTTCGTGGACGCCGACACCCGGTCCCTGGTGCACCAGGTGCTCGACGACCAGGGCCAGGAGGCGTACGTGATCGCGCAGGTCCGGACGGCCATCGACGCCGACCGCAGGGTGGCCGGGCGGCTCGCGCTCTGGGGCCGACGGCTGGTCGGGGAGGCCCTGAGCCAGGCCCAGCGGGTCGCCGCCGACCGCGAAGCGCTCACCGGCCTGCTCACCGGCACCGTCGACCGCCCCGGCCTGGACCTCGCCGCCCTCAGCCGCATGTTCACCCGGCTGGTGGAGAACCACACCCACCGGATGACCCACCTCGGCCTGCAAGCCTGAACGGCCAATGACGGGTGGGTGCGGCCCCAGGTGGCCCACCCCTGCGAGCGTCGGCAAGGGCGAGCCCGGGCGCGAGCAGGAAGTTACAGCGTGCCGAAACCGACGCGGCGGGCGTTCTCCTCACCGAGGTCGATGTAGGCGATCTTGTCCGCCGGGATCAGCACCTGGCGGCCGTGGGAGTCGACCAGCCGGAGGAAGGTGTCGTCGGCGAGCGCGGCGCTGAAGGCCTTCTCGATGTCCTTGGCCGAATCGCTGCTGTCCACCACCACCTCGCGGTTGATGTGCTGGATGCCGACCTTGATGTCCACTCTTCCTCCTGATAGTCGTTCCTACGCGCGTGATCGATCCGGTGCAACGGTGCCACAGCGGCCCGCAGAACCGGAGCCGTGTTCGCCGACAGCGTCGGCTCGGCGCAGTCGGCCGGGGGGCGACCCGCCCCGGAACCCCCAAAGGCTCAGGGCAGGCTGGCGCGCTCCTCGTCGGTCGCCGGCCTGATCACCAGCCGGGTCCAGGCGCCGACATAGACCCGGTCGTCCACGGCCAGCTCGCGCTTGACCCCGACCGGGATCGGGTCCTCGGGCAACGGTGCGCTGGCCGGGGCGACGAACGTGCCGTTGGCCGACTCGAGATCCTCCACCCACCAGCGGGCGCCGTCGGTGGTCAGCTGGGCCTGCCGCCGGCTCACCCCGGAATCATCGTCGCAGTCCACCGCAGGATGGATGTTGCGGCTGCGGGAGGTCCGGCCGACCAGCACGGAGGTGTCCCGCAGCGGGACGATCGCCGGCAGCCCGGGTGACGGCAGCGGGTCGGGGCTCTCCTGCGCCTCGTACCAGGCCGGGTCGATCCACACCTCCGCGACCCAGTCGAACCCGGGCCCGACCGCGGCGTCCGGCGCCGCGCCGTTCCCCGCCGCGGCTGAGGCCCCGCCCCCCGCGTCCGGGTCTGCGGTCGAGACCGGCGCCGACATCCCCTCCGGCGGGGACAGCGGGCGGGGCATCGCTCCGGTGACGAAGTCGTAGCCGCAGTTCTCGCAGAACAGGGCAT
>CAXTVE010000372.1:525-3200 GCA_964247485.1 uncultured Propionibacteriaceae bacterium | reverse complement strand
TTTCGCGTTCGGTGCCGTCCTTTGAGACGGCGGAGGTTGAGCGATGGCCGGCGACGCCCTCCGGGGGCGGCGGCCGGTGGGCTCGCCGCTGGCCGGGCTCGTGTCCGAGCAGCGCCGGTGGGCCACCGTCGCGCTGGCGCTGGCCGATCTCCGGGCGGTCCGCGCCGAGCACGCGCACACCATCAACGACGTAGTGCTGGCGGTGATCTCCGGCGGGCTGCGCTCCTGGCTGCTCACCCGCGGCGAATCCATCGGGGCCGGCAGCTCGCTGACCGCGCTGGTGCCCATGAGCGTGCCCGAGGACGACGGCGAAGCCACCTCGCTGGGCAGTCAGGTCGCGCCGCACCTGCAGGCGCTGCCGATCGGCGAGGCCAACCCACTGATGCGACTGCACCAGGTGGCCTATGCGACCCAGGCGCACAAGGACGCCGGACGGGCCGTCGGGGCGCGGTCGCTGTCCGACATCGCGGGCTTCGCGCCGGCCACCCTGCACGCCCTCGGCGTACGCGTCTCCGCCGAGGTGCTGCGCCGGCAGCACGACCTGCTGGTCACCAACGTCCCCGGTCCGCAGGTGCCGCTCTACGCCGCCGGGGCCCGGCTGGCGGCCAGCTATCCGGTGCTGCCACTGTCCGCCGGGCATCTGCTGACCATCGGGGTGACCTCCTACGACGGTGAGGTGTTCATCGGGCTGAACGCCGACCGGGACGCGATCCGGGACCTCGACGTGCTGGCCCAGTGCCTGGCCGACGCGCTCGAGGAGCTGCTGGACACCACCGTCCGCGCCGTCCAGATCCGGCAGCCGACCCGCAAGGCGACTCCGGCCGCCCGGCGGGCCGCGGCCAAGAAGTCGGCGGCGCGGCAGGAGGCCGCCGCCCGCAAGGCGACCGGGCAGCGGCGGGCCGCGGTGCGGAACCTGGTGTCCGGAACCCGTCCTGCTGCCGCACCCTCGGAGCCGGGGCCGACGCCGGCGAAGAAGGCTCCGGCGAAGAAGGTTCCGGCGAAAAAGGCTCCGGCCACGAAGGCCGCCGGCCCGAAGACCCCTGCCGCCGTGGAGACGCCCGCCCCGGACGCCGGTCCGACTCCCGTGGACGGGGAATGACCGTCCCGGTGTTCGTGCCGCTCGACCGGGCGGCCGCGCTGGCCCTGCGATCCGGCACCGAGCCGGGGTCACGGCCCGGTTGGGCGCCGACGGAGGATCTGGCCGGCCTCCTCGGACCGGAGGCGGTGCCCGAGGAGGTCGAGTTCGCCGCCCTCAGCCAGGCGGGGGTGCTGGCGCTGACCACGACGACCGACCCGCTCCGGCTGGTGCTGGCCGCTGATGTCGAGCCCGCTCAGGTCGCCCACGCCGGCGCCGAGCCGGGCCGGGTGGTCGTGGCCGGCCTGCGCTGGAGTCAGGTGCGGTCGGTGTTCGCCGCCGAACCGGACGCGGCCGGCGCGGTCCACCGGGCGCGTACGGGGGGCGAGGTCGACGCGCTGTTGGACGCGTCCGACCTGCTCTGGTTCTCCCCCGATGAGCTGGACCGGCTGTAGCAGACGCATTGTCGGTGTGGTCAGGCAGAATGAAGGTATGCCCCGATCAATCTGGAAAGGCGCCATCTCCTTCGGCCTGGTGACCATCCCGGTCAAGCTGTACTCGGCGACTGAGGAGAAAGACATCAGCTTCCGGCAGGTGCACGCCGAGGACGGCGGGCGCATCCGCTACAAGCGGGTCTGCGAGAAGGACAACCAGGAGATCCCGTACGCCGAGATCGCCAAGGGCTACGAGCTGCCGGACGGGCGGATGGTGATCCTGCAGGCCGAGGACTTCGAGGCGCTGCCGCTGGCCACCACCAAGTCGGTCGAGGTGGTGCAGTTCGTGGCCGATGACGAGGTCGATCCGACCTACTTCAACAAGACCTACTACCTGCAGGCGGACGGGCCGGGGGTCAAGCCGTATGTGCTGCTGCGTGACGCGTTGGAGAAGAGCGGGCAGAGTGCGGTGGTCAAGGTCGCGCTCCGTTCCCGGGAGGCGCTGGCCCTGATCCGCCCCGTCGACGGAGTGCTGCGGATGCACACGATGCTGTGGCCCGACGAGCTCCGCGACGGCTCGTTCGCCGCACCGCCGGCGGACGTGTCGGTGTCCGACGCCGAGGTGACCATGGCCCAGTCGTTCATCAGTGCACTGGCCGGGGACTTCCGGCCGGAGGACTTCACCGACTCCTACCGGGAGGCGCTGGAGGAAGTGGTGCGCAGCAAGGCCGACGGGGTGCCGCTGGCCGAGGAGCCCGAGGCGCCGGCCGAGGCCGAGGTGGTCGACCTGGTCGCCGCGCTGCGGGCCTCGGTGGAGGCGGCCAAGAAGCGGCGTGAGGAGGCCGGGCGGGCCAAGGCCATCTAGCCCCGACCCGCCCAGCCTGCCTTGTCTCAGCGGACGAAGTAGCCGAGCAGGTCGACCCGGACCTCCAGCGGCTGGTCCGCCCGGATCCGGACCCGGCCGCGCTCGGCCGGCAGCACGGTGCCCAGCGTCCGGTTGGCGGCGATACCGACGTCGAAGGGGTCGAGGTCGCCGCTCGCCTGACCCTGGCCGGCCAGCGCCACGACCAGGGAGCCGGCCGCGGGCGGAGCCCTGCCCGCGCGCCCACCCGCGCGGGGCACGGCGGGGCTGATGGTGGGGGGGGCGCGGGGGGCGGGGCGCCCCC
>CAXTVE010000372.1:0-515 GCA_964247485.1 uncultured Propionibacteriaceae bacterium | reverse complement strand
CGCCGGGGCGTCCCTCCCGGTGAAGTAGCCCAGCACGTCGACCGCGATCCGGCTGCCGTGCTGGTAGTCGAGGGAGAACTCGCCGTCGGCGTCGACCGGCACCAGCGCGACCGCGCGCCGCTCCTTCCCCCCGGGCCCGGCGCCCCAGATCATGCTGCGGTCGACCCGGTGGGCGCTCCGGCCGAAGTCCACCCACGCCGTCTGGGTGCCGATCTCCGCGGTCACCAGCACGAGCGCCGCCCGGATGCCGGGCGTCGCGCCGTAGCGTTCCGCCGGAATGGTGGCCCGGCGCCCATCCCGTGCGGTGTCCAGCTCGGCGACCCGGGTCCTGTCCACCCGGACGAACCGGCCGGCCCGGGACTCCGACGCGGGGGTGAACGTGCCCACCACGTCGACCGTCAGGCCGCCGCCGGCGCTGTCGGTGACTACCAGATCGGCGCCCGGCCACCACCCGGCCGCCACCGGCGTCGAGCGTCACCGCGCCGGCCCGGGTCGCTCCGTGCACGGTGACCGAG
>CAXTVE010000371.1:1841-3207 GCA_964247485.1 uncultured Propionibacteriaceae bacterium | reverse complement strand
TACGTCGGGATGGAGCTCGAGGCCAAGATCATCGAGCTGGACAAGAACCGCAACAACGTGGTGCTGTCCCGCCGCGCGTGGCTGGAGCAGACCCAGTCCGAGGTCCGGCAGAGCTTCCTCACCCAGCTGCAGGCCGGCCAGATCCGCAAGGGCGTGGTCAGCTCGATCGTCAACTTCGGTGCCTTCGTCGACCTGGGTGGCGTGGACGGCCTGGTGCACGTCTCCGAGCTGTCCTGGAAGCACATCGACCACCCGTCCGAGGTGGTCGAGGTGGGCCAGGAGGTCACCGTCGAGGTGCTCAGTGTCGAGCTGGACCGCGAGCGGGTCTCGTTGTCGCTCAAGGCGACGCAGGAGGATCCGTGGCAGGCGTTCGCCCGGACCCACCAGATCGGGCAGATCGTGCCGGGCAAGGTCACGAAGCTGGTCCCGTTCGGTGCGTTCGTGCGGGTCGAGGAGGGCATCGAGGGTCTGGTGCACGTCTCCGAGCTGGCCGAGCGGCACGTCGAGATCCCCGAGCAGGTCGTCCAGGTCAACGACGACGTGCTGGTCAAGATCATCGACATCGACCTGGAGCGGCGACGGATCTCGCTGTCGCTGAAGCAGGCCAACGAGGGCGTGGACGTCGGCTCGGACGACTTCGACCCGACGCTCTACGGCATGGCGGCCAGCTACGACGACCAGGGCAACTACCTCTACCCGGACGGCTTCGACCCCGAGACGGGGGAGTGGCTCGAGGGCTACGAGGAGCAGCGGTCCGCCTGGGAGCAGCAGTACGCCGAGGCTCACGCCCGCTGGGAGGCGCACAAGAAGCAGGTCGAGGACGCAGCCGACGCCGAGGTGGCGGCCGCGGCTCCGGCCAGCTACTCCAGCGGCTCGGCCACGCCCACCCCGGCGGCATCGACGTCGGCGTCGGCCCCTGAGGGGTCGCTCGCCTCCGACGAGGCGTTGCAGGCGCTCCGGGAGAAGCTGACCGGCGCGGCGACGTAGGTCGTCCGCACCGACGCCGAGGCCCTTCCACCTTCGGGTGGGAGGGCCTCGTCGCGTTCCGGTGACGTAGCCTGCGGCCGTGGCACGGATCCGGCTGGGCCTGACGGGAGGCATCGCGTCGGGCAAGAGCGTGGTGGCCGACGGGCTGGCCCGGCGGGGGGCGGTGGTGATCGACGCGGATGTGCTGGCCCGGGAGGTCGTCGAGCCCGGTACGCCGGGGCTGGCCGCGGTGGTCGAGCGATTCGGCCCGGAGGTGCTCGCCGACGGCCGGCTGGACCGGGGTCGGCTCGGGGCCATCGTGTTCGCCGATCCCGGGGCCCGGCGCGACCTGGAGGCCATCGTCCACCCCGCCGTACGCGCCCGAGCGGCGGAGCTGGAG
>CAXTVE010000371.1:0-1831 GCA_964247485.1 uncultured Propionibacteriaceae bacterium | reverse complement strand
GAGCTGGAGGGGGCCGCAGCCCCCGACGCGGTGGTGGTGCACGTGATCCCGCTGCTGGTCGAGACCGGCCAGGCCGATGACTTCGACCGGGTCGTGGTGGTGGACGTCGACCCCGAGACCCAGGTGGCACGGCTGCGAACCCGTTCCGGGCTGTCCGAGCCGGAGGCCCGGGCCCGGCTCGCGGCGCAGGCGTCCCGGGCGGAGCGGCGGGCCGCGGCCGACGTGGTGCTGGACAACCACGGCACGGTCGCTGCGCTCGAGGAGCAGATCGACCGACTGTGGGCGGATCTGGGCGAACCTGACGCCCTGAACTGACATACTCCCACCGGTGGACCCACGCCACGCACTGCACCGGGTCGACTGGCCCGCAGGTCTGAGGAGGTCTGGAGTTGGAATGCCCACGTTGTCGGGCTGAGCTTCCCGAGGTCGCCCACTTCTGCCACATCTGTGGCCAGGACCAGCGCTCGGGAGACCTGGCCCGGCGCCGGTCCTTCGCCGCCAAGCCCGACGAGCCCGTCGCCTCGTTCGCCCTGATCTCCTCGATCATGCCGCGGGGCGCCGGCCAGCGGCCGCAGACCTACCGGATCGCGTTGACCATCGCCCTGGTGGTGGCGTTGATCGCCGCGATCTTCGGGGCGATGCCGATCGCGGTGCTGGTCGCGGCCTTCGCGATCCCGCTCGTCTACATCGTCTACATCTACGACGTGAACCTCTGGGAGGACGAGCCGATCCCCGTCGTGGGCCTGGCCTTCGCCCTCACCGGGGTGCTGGCCGTCGGCTTCACCATCCTGTGGACCTACCTGCGCGGACCCGTGCCGTTCGGCACCACGACGATCGAGGACTCGCTCAGCTCCACGCCGAACGTCGGCGACTTCCTGCTGGTCGCGCTGCTCGTGCCGGTCGTCGGCGAGGCGATCCGGCAGGTCGGGCCCATCGTGCTGGCCAGTCGGCCCGAGTTCGACGACCTGATGGACGGGCTGACGTTCGGCGTCGTCAGCGGGGTGGCGTACGCGTGCTTCGACACCATCGTCCGGCACTGGGACCTGCTGACCAGCGGGCTGCAGGCCCAGGATCCCGGGCTGTGGGTGTCGCTCATCTTCCTGGAGGGCTTCGTCAAGCCGCTCATCTTCGGCACGGCCACGGGCATCGCAGTCGCCGAGTTCTCCGGGCTCGGGCGGGGCTACGACGGGTTCACCCCCCGCTACTTCCGCGGGCTGGCCGAGGCCGTCCTGGCCAACATCGCCTACCAGGCCGGTACCTACCTGTTCGCCTTCGTCGGCAGCACCACGCTCAGCGTGCTGCTGAGCATCGGCTGGGGCCTGATCATCCTCGCCATCCTCATCCTGCGCATCCGCAACGTGCTGCACGTCGGGCTGATGGAGGCGGCGCTGGAGCGCTCGGCGCGGACCCGCGGCATCGGCGAGGAGGGCGAGCTGGAGTTCTGCGCCCAGTGCGAGATGCCGTTACTGGAGCATGCGGCGTTCTGCAACGCCTGCGGCACCGCGGTCCGCGTTCAGGCCAAGGCGCACCGCCCGCGGGTGCCGGTCGCCGCGGGAGCCCAGGCGGCACCGGAGTCGTTCGTGCCCGGCTTCGACGCCGCGGACACCGACCCCGACGTCCCGGACGCGGCCATCGCTCCGGCTGAGGTCGTCGACCAGGACCAGACCAGTATCCGCACCGGCTCGAGCGCCGGGCCGGAGGTCACGCAGGAGGAGTCGGCGCGACGAAGCCGGTTCTATGACGACGAGGAGGGTCGGGCATGACCCAGCAGGTGGGTGGGGCCCGCAGGGCGGATACCCCCCGCAGCAGGGTCAGGGTGGTTACCCGCCGC